>JAGHTV010000539.1 GCA_018065165.1 Candidatus Sodaliphilus fimicaballi
GGCTTGCTCTGCAAGCAAAATGTAATTACCTAATAAATAGAGAGTAATATTATTTTGTGGGCAGGCCCACTATTTTCTTGGCGATAGCCATAGAAAACAAAAAGCTCATTTTCTTTTTTTTGTTCTATACCAAGTTCTTTTATATAAAAAGAAAAATCGTTAAATTTGCACATTGGTAACAAACAATAACGAACATATATTTCTCACACAATGAATATCGTAGTTTTAGCAGGTGGAACCAGTACCGAGCGACTGATTTCAATCATCTCGGGCACAGGCGTGTGCCGTGCTCTGCGTGCCAAGGGGCACAAGGCAATTCTTCTCGACATCTTTGCAGGCGACGCCAATGCCGACCCTGACAACTACTTCCCCGAGGAGTATGATGTTGACAAGGCAAATGCCTACATCAGCAGCTTCAACGACAAGGTTGGGCAGATGGCAAAAGAACGTAAGAAATTCTTTGGCCCCCATGTAATCAAGATGTGTACCGCAGCCGACATCGTTTTCCTAGCCCTGCATGGAGCCAACGGCGAGGACGGTCGCGTTCAGGCAGCATTTGACCTGCTGGGCATACGCTATACCGGTGCTGGATATCTGAGCAGCGCCATGGCAATGGACAAGACCGCAACCAAGGTTATGTTTATCGCTGGCGGTGTACCCACCGCTAAGGCTTTCTTCATTGAGCGCGGCGAAGAGCTCAAGACACCCGCACAGCAAGGACTCAAATATCCCGTTATCGTTAAGCCCGCATGTGGCGGTTCGAGCGTGGGCATCACCATTGCCAAGGACGAGGAAGAATTCAAGGCATCGGCTAAGATTGCCTTTGACCTGGAGCCCAAGGCTCTGGTCGAGGAGTTTCTCAAGGGCCGCGAGTTCTCGGTAGGCGTTATCGACGGCAAGGCACTGCCCGTGATTGAGATTGCTCCCAAGGAGGGTTGGTACGACTACGAGAACAAGTACAAGCCCGGTGCAACCATCGAGACTTGCCCCGCACAGATTACCGAGGAGCAGACCGCTCGCATGCAACGCCATGCCGAGAACGCATTTGCTGCCCTGGGCATCGAGGCATATGGCCGCATCGACTTCATCATGGACGCCGATGGCGACATGATAGCCCTGGAAGCCAACACCCTGCCCGGCATGACAGCTACGAGCCTGCTGCCACAGGAGGCTGCACAAGTGGGTTACAACTATGAGGAGCTGCGCGAGCACCTTATTAATGTTTCCCTGAAAAAATATAATGACTAAAACTAGATAAAAAGCACCGTCCCTTTTATCTAAATATAGATTGAACAATAATGAAAAATCTGACTCTGGCCAACATTGCCACAGCTGCAGGAGGAAAATATGTAGGTCCCGCCGAGAAAGCAGGACTTGAGGTGACAGCCATCGAGACCGATAGCCGCAAGGTGCCACAAGGTGGCATGTTTGTAGCCATCAAGGGCGAGCGAGTTGACGGTCACAAGTTCATCGATCAAGTGATTGCCGGTGGTGCACTGGCAGTGTTGAGCGAGGTTGACTTGGGCGAGCAGCCCTACCCCTATGTGCTCGTGGACTCTACCCTGCAAGCCGTTAAGGACATTGCCGAGTTCTACCTCAAGGGGCTCAACATTCCCGTTGTGGGCATTGCAGGCAGTGTGGGCAAGACCAGCACCAAGGAGATGACCCACAGCGTGCTGCGTCAAGGATTTGACGCGCTGAAGACCGAGGGCAACTTCAACAACGAGTTGGGACTCCCCATCACCATCTTCCGCCTACGCGACGAGCAACTGGCTGTGCTTGAGATGGGTATCAGCGACTTTGGCGAGATGCACCGTCTAGCAAAGGTTGCACGCCCCAACACGGTAATAATGACCAACATAGGTTGCTGTCACCTCGAGAATCTCATCGACCGTGACGGCATACTCAAGGCCAAGAGCGAGATATTTGACTTCCTGGAGCCCGACGCTCACATCATACTCAACGGCGACGACGACAAGCTGGCCACCTTGACCGACGTGCGCGGCATCAAGCCCGTGACATTTGGCCTCGACGAGAAGAACGACTTCTGGGCAAGCGACCTCAAGAGTCTGGGTCTCAAGGGTACATCGTGTCGCATACACACTCCCGTGGGCGACTTTGACGCTATCGTAGGCATGCCCGGCAAACACATGGTTTACAACGCTCTGGCAGGTGCTGCTGCAGGTGTGGCCTATGGCCTCACGCTGGAGCAAATCAAGGCCGGCATCGAGAGCAACGGTTCGCTGAGCGGACGCTTCAACATCATCGACAGCGAGCACTACACCATTATCGACGACTGCTACAACGCTAACCCCGTGTCGATGAAGGCATCGCTCGAGGTGCTGCAAGACGGTGCTAACCGCCGTGTGGCAATCCTGGGCGACATGGGCGAGCTGGGAACTGACGAGCGTACGCTGCACGCAGGTGTGGGCGCATTTGCCGCAGGCCTCAACATCGATGCAATATACTGTGCAGGTCCACTGTGCGAAGCACTGGCCCAAGCAGCCATCGACGGCGGCTTCAAGGGCGAAGTTAAACACTACGCAACCCGCGACGAGCTGATGGCAGCGTTGCCCACCCTACTCAAGGAGGGCGACACCCTCCTAGTAAAAGCCAGCCACTTCATGCAATACCCCGCCATCGTAGAGATGCTGAAAGGATAGAAAATGCCATCTAGATTATCTAGGCACTCTAGGTCTTCTAGGCTTTCTAGATATGATAAAATGAAACTGGAGAGGTTCAGGACCTCTCCAGTTATTATTTTATTCTTCATTGGGTTGTTCCACGGTGGTGGCTTCGGGTGCTTCAGTTGTCTCTTCGGGAATCTGGAAGATGGTGAAGTTGACTTTGCCGTAGACTCGGTGTTGCAGGAAGTGTGGCAACTGTGTGAAGTCATTGTCACGAGAGTGCTCTACTATGATGAGTGTGCCGGGCTTGACCATCTGCGACTCGAGTATCATGCGAGGCAGGTCGGGCAACTGGGGCAATGCATAGGGAGGATCGGCAAAGATGATATCATACTTTTGCCTGCAGGTGCCTATGAAACGGAATACATCACCCTTAATGATTGTGTGGTTGTCGCAACCAAGTTGCGAACTCACCTTGCGAATAAAGTTGTACTGTGTACTAGCCTTCTCGACCGATGTGACGGCTGCACACTCACGCGACAGGAACTCAAAACTTACTGCACCTGTACCAGAGAACAGGTCGAGGGCTGTCTTGTCCTCGAGGTCAACGATATTGCCAAGGACATTGAACAGGTTTTCACGAGCCATGTCGGTAGTGGGTCGTGCGGTAATGTTGGTGGGCACATCGAAACGGCGACGGCCATATTTTCCACTTATGATTCGCATAGGGCAAGCATAATTAAGTCAAACGGAGCCTTCATCGCATTTTGGCCAATGCGCATTGCTGCAGCCGGATAGATGGCAGGCATCACAAAACCTATATATTCTCTCAATATGGGAGCAATGGCATCACGCTCCTCCTTGCTGCCAGTGAGCTGGACCTCGTCGGCGAGTCGGTCCAGATTGAGGCTGTCCCAAGCATGCAAAGCAAAGAAGGCAGCATCCTGAGCCGAACGATAGTCATAACCATTGGCCAACACGATTTCGCCCTTGCGATAAACGACCATATCCATATGGTTAGGACTGAAGTTGAGGAACATGCGAGATATCTCGGAACCCTCGTTAAGTCGCTTGTAATGCTCGCACAACGGGTGCAAGTGATGGAATACAGGGGGCGTGTTGAAAGTGCGCTGCAAGAAGGCGAGCACACCCGTGGGAACCTCGAATGCCAGTTTCACACCGCAACGCTTGAGGTCGCACACTGCTACATCGCCATCGCAATCGGGGAATGTAACCTCAAGCAGGTCTTGCGCATCAAAGTCGTCGCACTCGGGTGGCACAACAACGAAGTGCTGCGAACCCACAAGGACACGCACTTGCTTGTAGTCGTCGAGCAACAAGGGATTGTCATACACAGCATTCTCAAGCGACTTCAAGTAGTCGCCCACTGAATTGTCAAGGTCGATGCTACCGGTGATGAGCGAGTTTTCCTGTGCATCGGTGTAGAGCATATAGTTTATTGACCGCTGTTCAAGTGCCAGTTGCAGCGTCCACAACTCGGGTTGTCGTATGTTGATGTTGGTCGAACTCATGTTGCAAGTTTATATTTTTGTGCAAAAGTACAAAATTTTGGCGAATAATCATTCCTTTTTAGGACAGCAGTGTTAACCCTGTCCCTGTGACTTGGGAGTAACTCCAGGTGTAGCAGGCTCGATGTTGAGCTCACGCACCCAGCCGCGACCGTTGGGCATCTCGATGGTGATAGAACCGCTGCGAATTACAAATCCGCTTACCGCATCCACATCGCAACCAAGGGGCAACGCGAGGATGCCACGCACGCGACCATTCTGGTCACATATCTGGATGCCGGCATTGGTGAGGACATACAGGTTGCCCAGCGAGTCAAACTTAGCATAAGCCACATGCAGCAAGGCGTTGTCGTAACTGTGCAACCAGTAGAAGCGTTGCTGTGCACAAGGCATTGGCTTTAAGATAGCCTGAACAAGCCAGTTGCTACCTTCCTCGCGCGACACATTAAACGAGCCATCGGGGTAAGTATCGAGAATTAAACTCTTGCTGGGAGGTGTGCCAGGGCGGCGTACCTTGCGTGGAGTAGAAATCTCCACCCACTCGGTGTGCTCCTTGGGCAGCAACACGCTCAAGAGGTCGTTATGTGTGTGGCCGTACTTGATGGGCTCGGGATAGTCGCGCCACATCCACTCCATCACACGTGAGAATATCTTGTTGGTCTGACTCACGCCGTGCTTGCAGTTACTCCAGTCATAACCAGGTTTATAACCTGCAAAGTCAAGTGCCGATGCCATGAGTTGGTTTGCCTCGTACCAGTGGCCAAAGATACCGTTCCACACGTCTTGCGTACCGTCTTGCAGATAGAAACGTATGGCTTGTGGCTCGTGCTTGCGCACGATGGCAGCAAGGTCGTGACCGCCACGCATCGACACAAATGTGCCCACGCCACTAAACACGCGAGAGAACAAGTCGGGGCGGAACCACGCCACCTTGAAGGCACATATGCCACCGCTCGACAGGCCGAAGATCATACGGTCGTTGGCATCCTTTGACAACTTAATATTACGTCCGTCAGGTGTTTTCTCACTTTCCACCTTGGGCAGTAGCTCGCTCTCGAGGAAGTGGGCAAAGGTGCCGTCGGTCATGTCAAACTCGTTGCTGCGATTGTAGCGTATCACATTACCCTTATCATCCTTGATGAGACCGGGCTGCAGGAATACACCTATGGTTACCGGCATCTTGCCAGCAGTAATGAGGCTATCCATCACCTCGGGGGCATTGCACAGGATGCCGTCGAGACCCACATAGAGGCACGCAGGCTTAGTGCCGTCGTACTGCTCAGGGACAAACACCTTGTAAGTGTGAAGTGTGCCGGGATAGCATCCATAAAACTCACTAGACTGGAGTTCACCATCTATTATCACATGCTTGGCATTGACAAAAGCCACACAAGCACAAACAGCTATTACGAGAGATATAAAGCGTTTCATAATATTGTCGGTTTTATTATTATTGCAAAGGTAAGGATAATCTTTGCCATAACCAAAACTTTTACACATTTAGAGATTAGCATGTGCTATGTACATGGCCAACAACTTGGCAGTATCAACTTTTATATGTAAATTTGCAAAAAGAAAAAGATTGATATGAAAAAGATGATAATGCGCATGGCTGCAGTGCTGTGCTTGGTGGCTACAATGGTAGCATGTAACGAGAGCGATAACTATCCCTACAAGACTGATTATCTGCCCGTTCAGCTGGCAGGCTCACAAAAATGGAGCATCCTGGATGTAAACAGCGGCGAACTGGTGGCAAAGGATGCGTTTGTAGAGGCTCCGTCGCCCGTCATCAACGATATGTTCTATGTGATGAACGATGACGGTACATATAACTTCTACAACATCGCCGAGCCCACCAAGGCTGTCAACAGCGAGCCTTATGGTAGTGTAACTGTATTTAGCGAGGATGGTGTTGCAGTGGCCAGCAAGCGTGGTGGCTCGCTGTGCGTCATTGACAAGCAGTGCAAGGTAGTCAAGGAACTGCCCAAGGACATCGCCCAATGCTCAATGTTCAGTCGCGGTATGGCATCGTACCAGAACGACTTGGGCCTGTGGGGATACATCGATGTAAAGGGTGATACAATTATCCCCGCAAAATATGCTACAACCAACCTCTTTGTCAACGACGATTATGCTATCGTTGTTGATGCCGAGCAAGCCAACGACACCGTGGCAACATACTCAATTATCAACAAGAAAGGCGAAGTGCAGTTCAATGCAAGTTCATCGCAATATGGCGTAATTCAGCCCTACTTCGTAAACGGAGTACTCCCCGTTGTCAAGGGTGACACTATCGTGTGCCTGAACAACAAGGGCGAGGAGGTTGCTAACCCCAACGAGAGCCACGACGCTGTTGAGAAGGGTGGTTATGAGGACTTCAGCCGCACCCCCAACGGCTTGTTTATCGTAATCAACAAGGACGGCAAGATGGGCTTGGTAGACAAGGACAACAAGACCATGATTGAGGTGAAGCACGACCGACTGATGGACCTGCGTAAGGACCGCTACATCGTGGGCAAGGACTCGGTGTTCAGCCTTGTTGACGACAAGGGCGCACCCGTGGGTAAAGCTCAGTTTGTACACGCTCATGGCGGCACAGAGCAAATGTTTGCAACTCGCGGCTTCCTTGATACAAGTCTGGCTGTGGGCA
>JAGHTV010000457.1 GCA_018065165.1 Candidatus Sodaliphilus fimicaballi
CAATGGCGAGAATGATGTCTACACCACTCAGACATTGTTCCGACTGGGATTCCGCTGGTCGTTTACCACATGGGACTACATGGAGCAGTCCCTTGCTGCAATTCAGAGTTTAGGTTTCTTTGATGACGATTACCAACGATAACCCGTATGACGCATAGAAGGAATTCATATCTCATAGGTAAGGCATTCAGGTCGTTCCTGATGGCATCGGTACTCTCGGTTGCTGCCGAGCAGGTTGCCGTGCTCGTTGATGCTGCGGTTGTAGGACGCCTAGTGAGTGCCGAGGCTCTGGCTGGTGTGAGCATCATCCAGCCGCTCATTCAAGCATTGTTCTCACTTTCAGTCCTCTTTGTTGTGGGTGGAACGATGTTAACGGGAGTGTCGATAGGCAATGGCGAGCGTGACAAGGCAAATAGCATATTCTCAGTGACGCTGGCATGTGTCGTGACACTGGGTGTAGCGTTTGTGATTGGGGCATTCTCGTTCTATGACCAGATACTGTCCTTCTTGTGCCCGTCGCCCACGCTGCGACCATTTGCTGGCCAGTATGCCAACTTTATCTTGCTGGGTTCGCCGTTCTACTTGCTGTCCTACATGTTGCAGTGTATGGTAACTGTAGACGGGCATCCTCGCCTGGTAACAGTCTCAGTTGTTGTGGGTAACATTGTGAACCTTGTACTCAACATAGTGCTCATCAAGGTGTTTAATGCAGGAGTTGCTGGTGCGGCAGCTGCAACCGTAACGATGAATGTGCTGAATGTCGTAATCCTTTCTACACACTTTATGAAGAAGGGTACATTGAGCGTCGTAATACCGAGGAAAGTTAAGGAAATCGTGACGATGCTCTTAAAGAATGGATTGCCCGAGTTTGTGGCCACATCGCTCATTGCAGTGCAAATGGCCGCTGGCGTTCGCATTGCATCAATCTATATGGGCGATGCTGGTGTCGTGGTTCTTGCAGTGTGTTCACAGTTGTTCAGTTTCTCTATGATATTCCTGTCGGGAACCCTTAACACCTTGCAACCCATGAGTGCTATTCTCAAGGGTGCCAACGATAGTAAGGGCATGTTGATACTGTTGCGACAGGCTTATACATTCTTGTTTATATGCCTCGCGGTTTACACGCTTGCGATATGCCTTGCACCCACGCAGATTGCGGCATTCTTTGGCGTGAGCACCGAGTTGCAAATGCAGATGGCGCTGCAGGCATTGCCACTATACTCGCTCCACATTGTGATGCAGAGTTTGTTCTATCAGTTCATCACAATCTATCAGATCCACGACCACCCGCGTTTTGCCATATACTTGTCAACCGGGCAGTCAATATTCCCTGCTGTTGGGTTTGGGGTGCTTGCTGTTGCAGGCGGTCCCGTGAGCCCATGGTGGGGCTTCTTCCTGGGACAGGCATTCACAGTCCTCTCTCTACTGCCATTTGTAGTTAGAGAGCAGCGTCGCAACCGCACACTCACGCCTATATTCCTGATAAAGCAAAACGATGAGAGTGTTACTTACGATGTGTCGGTGGCTACCAACTATGATGCTCTGCACGAGATGCAGACTGAGATGGCCGATTTTATGCAGGGTGCTCGCCTGGGCGAGAAAGCAGCGTTGAATGCAGTGTTGTGTACCGAGGAACTAGTGAAAAACATCATTGACCACGGTCATGCCCACTCAGTAGATGTGAGAGCTACGCACAGTGATGACGGTATCAACATCTCGCTGTGTGACGACGGCAAGTTGT
>JAGHTV010000228.1 GCA_018065165.1 Candidatus Sodaliphilus fimicaballi
TAGATTAAAAGGAATGAGCCCGGCACAATACCGAGCTCACTACTATAGAGATTTTAATTATTAACGTTTAATTTAACGTCCAACTTTTCGGGGTCACTTCAGATTGAGAGGCCGCCTTTGTATATCAATCCTAGTGATGCAAGCGACGACTCGCTTGCCACGAGGCTTATCTCATGCCACATGGAAACTTGTCGCTTGTCATGAAGCACCATTGGGGACTACAACACTAATCTTCTGCAATCTTAGTAACTATAGAGTTTAAATGCAAGCATTGCTCACGAGTAATGGTTGTGGTGCGTGACGAGTATTCCCAAGGACTAATTTGTAACAATCTACCAGCAGAGCAAGAATCAAATGCCCTTCCACTGGGCTTGTAAAGTGGAGGAAATCCCTTTTCGCGCAACAATATTATATTATAGCCTTTTTCAAAGGCTTCGTGTAGCACTTCTTTCTCTTTTGGAGCAATCGCAGCACTCACAAGTACACCTCCATTCTTGCCGCATGCCATCCACTGCTTGCGCAACGACATCACTTCATCATCAGTGTAACGGCGATGCACTATCACTGCCTCTTTTTGAGGAATATTCAGCAAAAACATATTGCCCACTGCTTGACACTGATCTCCTGCTATATCAATATTGTGCATCACAGTAAACAACCCTGGATTTTCTCGTTTCAAGAGCAATCGGCGAGGATTGTCATCAAGATATTGTTTCCAATTCTCAAATTGGTTTTCCTTGTGAAGGATGCGATCATTATATCCTTGTTCAAATAACGATTGATTCTTACTCTCTGGAGAGATTTTCCACCAGGCGTGAGAGCAGCCCGCCTTAAAACCGGCAATTACCTTACCTATGTGCTGACCTTTCTCTATACCACCATTCACATGAATTATAAGGTGTATATGATCAGGCATGATACATACTTTCCACACCTCAACCGAAGGATAGTGCTGTGAAATTTTGGGCAACTCATCTTGAATAATAGCATGTCCTAACGGTGAGTATTCAACGCAAGGCGCTCCTGGTTCTCCATAAGCAATGTGAGGATCGCCCACAACAACGCCGAGTAACGGTTTCCTGTCCTGAACTGTTATGGTTATCAAGTAAGTACCAGAATAGCGATACTTATTGATATAACTTCGCCTATGCATTGGCATACCTTTATCTGTAATTTTTGTCTTTCACCACTTGAATATAAAGCCTCGTGGCGGGCGAGTTGTCGGCCGCATCGCCCTCGTTGCATTTTGAGAGTGATGCAGGCGACGACTCGCTTGCCACGAGGCTTATCTCATGCCACATGGAAATCACTTGCCATGGGGCTTTTACTATCAAGTAGAAATGAGCCTTACAGGCTATTTCCTCTTTACTTACACTCCTTGAGGAGCTCGAGGACTGCAGCCTTGAGCTGTGCATCCTGGCCCTTGACAGCCTCGGCGGGGTCGTTAGCGACCTTCACGTCGGGCTCGAGTTGTGTATTCTCGAGATATGAACCATCGGGCAAACGGTAACCAATGATGGGTATACCGAAGATGAGGCTGTTGTCTTGCAGAGTCTCCCATGATACACTTGTCATAGTACCGGGAACGGGCATACCCACGATCTTGCCGAGGCCTTGGTGCTGATACACCCAGGGGGTGCCGTGTGCATTGCTGTAGCATGCTTCGGCTGTAATCATGATTGATGGCTTGTTCCAGCGACGGCTGGGCATGTCGCAAGCCTCGCGACCACGGATTACCTGTGTGAAGTACTTCTTACCGCTGAACAATACCTCGATATCCTCGTGCAGACGGCCACCACCATTGAAGCGTACGTCGATGACGATACCGTCCTTCTTGTAGTACTTACCCATTACCTGGCTATAAACCTCGCGGTAGCTCTCGTCGTTCATGCTCTTGATGTGAACATAACCTAGTCGGCCACCTGAAATGCTGTCAACTACATGTGCGTTATGCTTAACCCAACGAGTGTAGAGCAGGTCGTTTTGAGCACCCTTGCTGATGGGCAGGATAACCTCGTCCCAACGGTTACCACCCTTGGGATCGTAGAGAGAAACGAGTGTCTTCTTGCCTGTGAGGCCAGCGAGCAGGATTGAGTAGTCGTTCTCGCCCTCGATTGCAGTGCCGTTGATCTTCTCAACGATCACGCCAGGCTTAACCTTTGATGTTGACTTGCCGAAAGGACCCTTGGCGAGCACCTCGTCAACCTTGAGACCCTTGCCTGTGTAGTTCATGTCGAAGAGCAGACCAAGGCAAGCTGTGGCTTCACCACTTGTGGGATAGAAGCGGCCACCAGTGTGCGACACATTGAGTTCGCCCAGGTATTCGCTCAGCAGGTTAGCGAAGTCATAGTTGTTGTTGATGTGAGGGAGGAACTTGCGATAAACCTCGGTAAGAGCATCCCAGTTTACACCATGGAAGTTGAGGTTGTAGAAACGCTTAGATACCTGACGGTGAACATGCTCAAACATGTATTCACGCTCGGCAGCGAGGTCCATCTTGAATGTACCCTGATAAGTGATGGGAGTGAGCTTGTCGCCAGCAACGGTGAGTTTGTTCATTGTACCACCCAGCACAAAGATTTCCTTGCCGTCCTTGCTCATCTGCATGTGAGCACTACCAGAGTTCATCTTGTTGATGAGCTTAGTGCTGTGCTTGCGCATGTCGAGTTTCCACAGGTCGAAACCACCCTCAAACTTAGAGAGGTAGTACAGGTTCTCGCCATCGTTGGTGAGCATTGCACTAGCTATGCTGCTTGAGTTGGGAGTGAGGCGCACGATGCGGTCCTCGATGCCATCGAGTTCAACATTAACGGCCTTAACCTCGTCCTTCTTCTTGTCATCGGCCTTCTTGTCGTCGGCTTTCTTATCATCCTTCTTCTTGTCGGCCTCTTTCTTTTTATCGGCTTCCTTCTTTTGCTCCTTCTCGAGTTCCT
Organism: Candidatus Sodaliphilus fimicaballi; assembly: GCA_018065165.1. Lineage (GTDB taxonomy): Bacteria > Bacteroidota > Bacteroidia > Bacteroidales > Muribaculaceae > Sodaliphilus > Sodaliphilus fimicaballi. The sequence continues at coordinate 2,934 of JAGHTV010000228.1, forward strand.
TCAGCAGCTCGTAATCCTCCTTGTTGAGGCGATACTTGTCGTAAGCGTCTTGATTAACGAAGCACAATACAACGTCGTCCTGTGAGCCCCAAGAAGCGTGGCTACGC
>JAGHTV010000012.1 GCA_018065165.1 Candidatus Sodaliphilus fimicaballi
CTTGTAGCTCGCTCAAGAGTATAGTGTTGCCCGAAAGCCTTACCGGACTCGAAGCTAACCTGTTCTCCGCTTGTACGAGTCTGGAGAGTTTGACATTGCCCTCAAATATCACTTACATCAACAATAGAGCTATAACATTGTGCCATTCTCTCAAGTCGCTTGTTATCCCTAACTCGGTAACCCGACTGGCAGCGTCTTGCATCTCAAGTAATGCTAAACTCGAGAATGTTACTTTGCCCAACAAGCTCACCGACATACCCGATAGCTTTCTATCTAATTGTGATTGCCTCAAGAATGTCGACTTCCCCTCAACATTGCGCACTATAGGTAAAAATGCCTTTGTCAGCTGTGGTTTTGAAAGGGTGATGCTCCCCGATGGCATTACCGAAATCAAAGATGGTGCATTTCAACAAAACGAGTACCTCTGTACTGCTACCATCCCTAGAGATATCAAGACCCTAGGTAATGTATACACTTACTGTGGTAAATTAAGACGCCTGTATTGCCGTGCTCCAGCTCCTGTTACACCGGGCGAATACGCTTTCTCGCCGGGGGGATACTTCTCTGATGCAGTGCTGTTGGTACCAAAAGGCAAAGTCAACGATTATAAGACAGCCAACCACTGGTCTATTTTTAAGACTGTCAAGGAGGAGGTTACAGGCGATGCCAATGCCGATGGCAATGTCGACGTGGCCGACGTTAACGAGATTATCAACCTTATCCTCAACCAGGGTAACCTCGTAAGTCTGATAGGTGCCGATGTTACTGGCGACGGCATTGTCGATGTGGCCGACCTTAACAAGACAATCAATATCATCCTGCGCATCGACTGATGCTCAGTATCACACCTGTTATTAATTAATAATCATATAAAACAATGAAAAAAATTACTTTTGCTCTATTACTCGCTGTCGTGTACACCATGACCCTGCAGGCCAAGGAAGTGACAGTAAACGGTATCATGTACACATTGCTGGTGGATGACCGTGCCGAGGTCCTCAGCGCCAAGAGTGTGGGTGGCGACGTGACTATTCCTGCTACTATCACCGATGGGGGTAAGACCTACAAGGTCGAAAGCATCTTTGACGAGGCGTTTGATAGTAACGAAAATGTCACCTCGATTACAGTCGAGGGTAACAACATGCTCTATATAGGCGATAACGCCTTCCAGTATTGTACCAAACTTAAGACCGTTTCCCTGCCCGAATCGGTCGTGTCGATAGGCGAAGGGGCATTTCTAGGCAGCGGTTTAGAGACATTTAAGATGCCTCCTGTGCAATCGATGGGCGATGGCATGTTCGAAGATTGCTACAAGCTCAAGTCGGTAGAACTCAATGCCAAGAATATCAAGGTTCTGCCCAAGGATACCTTCTTCAGCACAGGCCTGACGTCGATTACAATTCCCAAGGGCTTCACCACCCTTGGTGAACGCAGTATAGCCCTGTGTTCTAACCTTACAAGCGTGAGCCTGCCCAACACACTCACCACAATTGGCAACAAGGTCTTCCAGTCTTGTTCAAGACTAGTGAAGCTTGACTTCCCCTCTTCACTCAAGACCATTGGCGACGACTGCTTCTATGAGAACAACCTCAAGACGATAATCCTGCCCAATGGCCTCACTTCAATGGGAAAGAACACATTCAACAAGAACAATGCAATGGAGTTGCTCGTGCTGCCACCTTCATTGACCCAGTTGGGTGACCACAACTTCTACTACTTCAAGAAACTCAAGCGAGCTTACTTCAAGGCTCACGTTATCCTGCAGCAGTCAAACTCCAACTTTACCTTCGGCGACTTGACGCAGACCGTATTTGTGGTTCCCGAGGAGCTTGAATATAGCTACATGATGAACGACTTTTGGGGTAAATATAAATTCGGCCCCGATATGATATTTGACGTGAACCTTGACTACGAAGTCGATATTGCCGACATTAACCTCATCATTGACGCCATCTTGGGTCTGGGTAATGCTGCAACCGTATATGCAAGCGATGTCAACGAAGATGGAGTTGCCGATATTGCCGATGTCAATTTAATGATAGATTTAATCCTCGATCTATAATGCGTGCAGCAAGAGATTGAGAGACAATTGTAAAAACCGATAACAACACGAGATAAATTATGAAGAAATCTTTATTTGCTGTCATCATGGCACTGATGGCGTTTAGCGTTCAGGCCGAGTATGTATATATCAATGACATCCAGTACTCGCTTGCTATTGACAACACTTGCAACCTAGTGTCGGGTCTCAAGGCCAAGGGCAACGTGATTATTCCCGAGACGGTGACTTACAATGGCAAGGAATATGTAGTGAAAGGCATCTGGGACGAAGCCTTCCGTGAAAATGCCAACATCATCTCGTTTACCATGCAGGGCAACAGCCTCACTACAGTGGGCGAGTATGCCTTCTACAATTGCGAGTCGCTCCTGAGCATCGCACTACCCCAGTCGGTAACCACAATCGAGAAGTATGCATTCAGCGGCAGTGGTATAGAGTCATTTGTGATGCCTGCTTCGGCTACCAGTGTTGAGCCCAGGATTTTCAATAATTGCCCCAAGCTCAAGAGCGTGACAATTAATCCTGCCATCAAGGTCCTGCCTAAGGAATTCTTAACCAACTGCCCCGCTATCACTCAATTAGAAATTCCCGAGGGCATTGAGCGTCTTGACGACAGTAGCCTCAGTTATCTCGCAAACCTCAATAGCCTTAAGCTGCCCAGCACCCTCACAAGTATAGGCAACAACGTGATGATGGACGCCCTTAAGCTTACCCGCATCGACCTACCCAAGTCGCTCACCACCATAGGCGAAAACTTCATGCGCAACAATAATCTCACATCGCTCGTGTTGCCCGAGGGACTCACAACAACAGGCCGATATTGCTTCTATTCTAACAACCAACTCGCTTCAGTGTCACTGCCCAGCACCCTCACATCGATAGGCGAATACACCTTGGGTCAGGTTTGGGAGGTCAAGAAAGCATACTTGCATGGCAATAAGCTATTCCCGTCAGGCTCTAAGATGTTCAGTGGATGCGACTGGCGCACACTCCCCATCTACGTTCCTGCCAGCATGGTCGACGCCTATAAAAACGACGAGAACTTCTGGTACCGTTATCCCAACATTCACAAGATCGTAAACGGCGACGTTGACGGCGACGAAGCAGTAGACATTGCCGATGTAAATGCAGTAATCAATCAGATTCTGTCACTTGGCTCGCCCGCCAACGATATCTCAAGCGATGTCAATGGCGACGGTCTTGTCGATGTGGCCGATGTCAATCGTGTGATAGACATAATCCTGCTTGGCAAATAAACAGCCAGAATGCATAAGCCCTTATTTAGGCATTGAAATACGTGTAGTTTCTAGTGACAACATGTATATTATTGCCTTATTTTTCAAAAAAAACGGGCGTAAGGTATTGCACAATTGCAAAATGTGTTGTACCTTTGCACCCGCAATGCCCAAGTGGCGGAATTGGTAGACGCGCACGTTTCAGGTGCGTGTGCCGCAAGGCGTGAAGGTTCGAGTCCTTTCTTGGGCACAAAAAGTGGTTGATAATCATCAGATTGTCAACCACTTAACTTTTTAACCACCTCCATATTTATAGAAATTGGTCATAATTTGGTCATTGCAAAAGAGCTGGGAAAACTGTTACTTTCCCGGCTCTTTTTATTTTTGGGAGATAACGGAACAAACACACACTACGGGTTTGACTTTAGATCCGATTTTTTCAAGATCCCCCCATTATTGTAATATCTTTTATTCTATTTGCATTCAGTAATCAAGGGAAAGTCCCAAGATATTGGTAAAATAGTTATTATTTGCCTTGTTTTGATTTGAGCCACTTGGCGATGTCGAGGGCTGTTTGGGTGAATGACACTGAGAACATGTGGTTGTCTACCTCGATGAGGCGCAGCTCGGCGTTCTTCATCACGTCGGCATAGTGCTGGGCATAGGTGTATGGCACTACGTTGTCGTGGGTACCGTTGAGTATGAGCGCAGGGCCTGTATATTTCTTTGCCGTTGGATAGATGGGCAGGTCGCGCATTGTTACAATATAGTTGTGACCCAAGTGCTTGCCGTTTTTCAGTTCAATGTATTCTGGAACGTTCCACGGGTCAAACTTGATGCCGAAGAAGTTGCCCATGAGCATAAGGTCGGGAGCTACACCGCCCGATGCGATGAGCACGAGACCCTTGACATACTTGTTGTACTCGTGTGCTACCATTCCCACTACAATGCCTCCCAATGAGTGACCGGTGAGTGAGATGTTCTTGGTATAGGGCTGTTTGAGGGTCCAGTCGATGAGGCAACGCATGTCCTGCTGGATGTTGGTGGCATCCATATCCACGAAGTCGCCGTCGCTCTTGCCGTGGCCATTGAGGTCGAGACGAACGACGCCTATGCCCTCGTTAAGAGTGT
>JAGHTV010000359.1 GCA_018065165.1 Candidatus Sodaliphilus fimicaballi
CCATTAAACTCAAACTCAAGAACGGTGCTATGTATCCCCATGAGGGTTACATCGAGAGCATCAGCGGTGTTCTTGACGCTACAACAGGTGCTGCTACTGTAAAGGGTAAATTCCCCAATCCTAAGGGTGTGCTTCACTCGGGTCTCTCGGCAACCGTTGTTATGCCTTTCAAGGCTAATGGCGTTTTGTGCGTGCCTCAAACTGCTGCAGTCAAGATGCAAGATCAATACATGGTATATCGAGTAAAGAAAGACGGTACTGTTGAGGGTGTAATTGTAACAGTTATTCCTTCTAACGATGGTAGCGAGTATTTCATTACAAGCGGCGTTAATGCTGGCGATGAGGTTGTTACCAATGGTGTGCGCAAGCTCTCTAACGGCATGAAAGTTAAGTAACCCCAACCATAATAATCAATCTGCAATAGATAGAGATTACAATGGAACAACATAATAAGAAGAAAAATTACTTTGTAACCCATTGGTTTGCGGCCCTGGCCATCTCGGTGCTGACGGTGCTAGTGGGTACTATAAGCATATTTACGATGTCGGTCGAACAGTATCCCGACATTGCTCCCCCCACGGTATATATCTCGGCCACATATCCCGGTGCCGATGCCAATGCTGTGATGAAGTCAGTCATCATGCCCATCGAGGAGGCTGTGAACGGTGTCGAGGACATGCTCTACATGACTGCTATTGCCAATGCCAATGGCTCGGCCGATATTAGTGTATACTTCAAGCAGGGAACCGATGCCGACAAGGCCTGCGTCAACGTACAGAACCGTGTAAGCCAGTGTCAGGGATTGCTTCCACCCGATGTAACCAGGACAGGTGTGATAGTCATGAAGAGTATGAATAGTATTCTTCAGATTACATCTCTGGTGAGCCGTAACGGCAAGTTTGACTCTAAGTTTATCAACAACTACCTCGATATCAATGTAATGCCACGCATTAAGCGTACTACTGGTGTAGGTAAGACTATCTTGCTTGGCAACCAGTATGGTGTGCGCGTGTGGCTCAAGCCCGATGTCATGGCATCAATGGGAATCTCTCCCGACGAGGTGTCGGCTGCTATTGCTGAGCAAAACTCGGTGACGGCAATTGGTAGTTTTGAGAGCGCGACTAACAAGTTTGATGTAGAGTACAACGGTCTGCTTAACGACATGACCGAGTTCCAGAACATAGTGGTGCGCTCGAGCGGCGAGAAGGTTGTGCGCTTGAGCGATATTGCCGATGTAGAATTGGGTACTCGCACCTATGACTTCCGCTCTTCGGTCGAAGGCCAGCCTGGTGTGTGCTTTGTTATCAATCCCGCTCCTGGTGCCAATGCAACCGAGGTTAATGCCCAGATCAAGGAAACCCTTGCCGATTTGCAGAAGACTATGCCTGCCGGACTCGAGTTTGAGGTGCTTGAAACCAGCGACGACTTCCTCAATGCATCAATGCACAATGTTGTCGAGACGCTTGTCATCGCAATTATACTTGTAATCCTGGTTGTATATTTCTTCTTGCAGAACTTCAAAGCTACCATCATCCCGTCGATCTCGATTATAGTGTCGCTCGTGGGAACATTTGCTATCTGTAAGTTGGCGGGATTCTCCCTCAACCTTCTCACTCTCTTTGCGCTTGTACTCGCCATTGGTACCGTGGTCGACGATGCCATTGTTGTGGTCGAGGCGGTGATGGCCAAGTTTGAGAACGGCTATACCAACCCCCGCAAGGCTACTAACGATGCCTTGAGCGAGGTTTCAATGGCGGTAATGTCGTGTACACTGGTATTCGTGGCGGTGTTTGTCCCTGTGACATTCATGCCCGGTACATCGGGTACATTCTTCACTCAGTTTGGTATCACGATGGCTGCAGCTGTGGGTTTGTCAATGATTTCGGCACTCACCATGTGTCCTGCCATGTGTGCGCTGTTGCTTCGCCCCGAGGAAGGGGAGGGTAAGAAACACGGCATCAGTTATTGGACCAAGAAAGCTTATACTGCGTCATATAATGCATTGCTGGGCAAGTACATGAAGGCTGTAGGTAAGTTCATACGTCGCCCGTCGCTTGCGTGGATTTTGCTTGCTATCTTCGGTGGACTCGCTTTCTACATGATGTCAACCGCGCAAAAGGACCTCGTGCCTCAGGAAGACCAGGGCTTCCTCATCGTGGATGTATCCACAGCTCCTGGTACTTATCTCGACCTTACCGAGAAGGCTGCTGCCAAGCTCGAGGATTACATCAAGGGCATCGATGAGATAGAGTGCTATTCGCGCATCACTGGTTACTCAATGATGAGCGGTGCCGTTACTACTAATGGTGCAACTATCCTCATCAGGCTCAAGAATTGGGAGGAACGCGGATTCTACAGTGTTGCCAGTGTGCAGAATTCTATCTTGCAGTGGGCCGCACTTAATATGCCCGAGGCCGATGTTAATGCATTCCAGATGCCTCAGATTCCGGGATATGGCTCAGGATCGCTTATGGGCATCAATGTTGAGGACCGTTCGGGTTCGGGCGACAAGGAGACCTTTGTCCAGCTCACACAAGAGTTTGTCAATAAACTCAATGAGCGTCCTGAGACCATGATGGCGATGACATCCTATTCTCCTGAGTATCCCAAGTACAAACTTGACATTGATGTGGTGGCATGTAAGCGCATGGGTGTTTCGCCCAAGGAGGTGCTAAGCACTATAGGCACTTATATAGCTGGTTCTTATGCGTCAAGTTATATCCAATATGGCAAGGTTTACCAGGTGCAGGTTCAGGCGGGCAAGGAATACCGCATGAACCCCGATATGCTTAACATGATTTCCATCAATGTGGGCGGCAAGATGGTTCCCGCTACACAATTTGTCAAGCTCACCGAGAGCAAGGGCGCTGCTTCTGAGAATCACTTCAACATGTATCCATGTATCGTGGTTAATACAATGCCTGCCGCTGGCTACTCTAACGACGATGTGCGTCGCGCTGTCGATGAAGTGATGGACCAGGTATTCCCCACAGGCTATGGTTATGAATATGATGGTATGGCCCGTGAAGAGGCCGAGAGTGCTGGCTCTAACATGACTCTTGCCATCTATTGCATCTGTATTCTGCTCATTTACCTCATTCTTGGTTGTCTCTACAACTCTGTATGGATTCCGTTTGCCGTTCTGCTTTCGGTTCCATTTGGTTTGTTCGGTTCGTTCCTGTTCATCAAGCCTCTTGAGTCAATGGGTGTGGGTAACAGCGTTTATGTGCAGACGGGTGTCATCATGCTCATTGGTCTGCTTGCCAAGACGGCAATCCTTATCGCCGAGTTTGCCGTGCAGAAGCATCACGAGGGCTTGAGTATCGTAGATGCGGCCATCGAAGCCTGCCGCGACCGTCTGCGTCCCATTATCATGACTGTAGCATGTATGATTATCGGTATGCTGCCTCTCGTTATCGAGGGTGGTGCTGGCGCCATCGGCAATAAGTCGCTTGCCCTTACCGTTGTTGGTGGTATGACGGCGGGTGCTGTTGCCATGTTGTTTGTGGTTCCGGCATTCTATATCTTCTTCCAGAAACTGCACGAGAAGATTCATGGTGTGGAGATTGAGAATGACGATGAGGATTAACCGTTTATTGTAAATTTTCAAGATATGAAATATACATTATATATAATGGTGGCTTCGGCGCTTATGCTGTCGAGCTGCTCTTTATACAAGAATTATGAATCGGAGGCTACTGTGAAGGCCGACCTGTATGGTGACCAAGCAGTGGGTGACTCTGCTTCCATGGCATCACTCCCGTGGAATGAGTTTTATACCGATGCCCACCTCGTTCAACTCATCCAGCACGGCTTGGATAACAATAACAATGTAGCTGTTGCCGAACTCAACATCACTAAGGCCAAGGAATCGCTTAGGGCTGCACGCATGGCTTATCTTCCCTCGGTGTCACTGTCGCCTTCGGTAGAGTTCAGCTCGGCGGGCAAGACCACGGCCAATAGTTATGCAGTCGCGTTGAGCGGACAGTGGCAGATTCCTTCGTTGGGAACTATTGCCAGCCGCAGCAAGCAAGCGCAGGTTGCAACTGAACAGGCTGCCGATCAAGCTCAGGCTGTTAAGACAGCCCTTGTAGGTAACATTGCTGCCGAGTACTATAACCTGCTTATGCTTGACCGCGAACTTGCTATTTACAAGGAAACAATCGGGCTGTGGAAAGAGGCTCTCGAGACAATGAAGGCGATGTTTGAATCGGGCATGTGCTTTAGTCCTGCAATCAGCCAGCTTGCAGCGTCTATCGAGGAACTGGAGATTAATGTTATTGATATTGAGCACTCTATATATACAACCGAGTCAGGTTTGTGTATGCTCATGGGTGACGCAACTCACAGCATTGAGCGAGGCACATTTGACGAGTTTAAAATGCCTGAAGTTGTCGAGACCGGTGTTCCTGCATTGTTACTCAAGAACCGTCCCGATGTTCGCGCTGCCGAGCGCTCAATGGCAGTTGCCTATTATGCAACTCAGCAGTCGCGTGCTGCATTCTATCCTGGTGTCAACCTAACTGCAAGCCTTGGATGGGGCTTTAACCCTGCTAAGTTTTTAAGTGATGTAGTAGGAAGTATTATTACTCCAGTTTTCCAGGCCGGTAAGTTGCAAGCCAATCTCAAGATTAGTGAGGCCGAGCAGGAACAAACTCGACTAATGTTTGCCGAGACTTTGCTCAAGGCAGGTAACGAAGTGGTAGATGCAATGTATTCTTGCAAGTCGGCCGACAGGAAGTCGACTCACATCAAGCGCCAGATTGAACTTAACGGCGAGGCTGTTGCGTCAACTAAGGAGCTGATGAATAACGGTAAAGTTAACTATCTGGAGGTACTGCAAGCGCAGCAGTCGTTACTTCAGTCACAGATGCTCGAAGTGCAGAACCGAACCAATGGTATCACATCAATGATATCACTATACACCGCACTGGGCGGTGGCTTCTGATATCATAGCAAGTTGTCACATATAGACAAGGGGCTGCATCGTGTGGTGCAGCCCCTTGCTATTATTGTGTGGTAGTTATTTCTTGCGATGATGGCGGTGGTGATGGTGATGCTTGTGACCTATGAACTTGCGATACTCATGCATGAGCCATAGGCGTGCAACCCCAAAGGCCAGCACTGCTCCTGTCCAGTTAGCGACGATATCTAGCCACTCAAAGGCACGGCCATTGTTGAGTACCATCTGACCTGATTCCATGAGCAGGCCCAGTAGCATTGTCACTGCTGTAATGAACAGGTCCTTATTGAGCTTGGTGTGATGGGGGAATTTTTTCTTAGTGTAATCATAGAAATATACTAGAGCAGTGACAAAGTACATAATGAAATGGCACACTTTGTCACACCCAGGAAACATATCCATATCGGGTGCCACAGGGTCACTCGACAATGAGAAATAGGCTACGAGTGCAGTAACTGCAACTGAGGGTAACCCTACTGGTATTGCAAGAATTAATTTTTTCATCTTATGGAGCAAAAAATCATTTGGCTAAATAGCGCTTCTGAGCATTTATGTGACTTCCTTAATCTAGGTTTTAGGCTTGTCGGTTAGCAAAGACACTATAGTATTGGTTTCCAAACAATGCAAAATTACTTTATTTTTACATTTTTACAAAAAAAATTGACAAAAATCACAATTGGTAAACATTCATTTAGTATTTTTGCATTAAATATGACTAACTGGAAAGATTTGTTAGCGATGTCGCGTCATGAGCGCCGCGGAGCCTTGGTTGTCATCGTGCTCCTTGCGTTGGCTGTGGCGATTCGTTTTGTTGTCTCAGGTAATGTAGATTCACAGCCTGACGAGATTAATGTAACCGAACAGGCATTTGTCAGTCGTGTCGATTCAATGGCTGCTGCTAGCGATTCGGTCGCGAGGCACGGGCACAGCAAGCGTCGCTCACATAAGAACAAAGCTCGCACTGCACGCCGCCAGCCTGCCGAGCGGCCGCTAAATCCGGTTCCGTCGTTTTAACAGGTTTAGTAACTTACAATAAACAACTATAAGATTAGATGAGCGAGAGAGGACAATTCACAACCCGTATTGGTGCAATTGCTGCAACAGTGGGTTCGGCTGTAGGACTAGGCAATATTTGGCGTTTCCCTTATGAGACAGGTCAGCACGGTGGTGCTGCTTTTCTTGCTATTTATTTGCTGTGTGTAGTCATTATGGGTGTGCCAGTAATTATTGCCGAGTTTATTGTGGGTCGCAACACACACAAGAATGTATGCGGTGCTTTGCACCAGTTGTCACCTAGTGGCAAAATGCATTGGTTCTCGGGAGTGTGCATCATGGCTTCTCTGCTCATAATTAGCTTTTACAGCGTTGTGTGTGGATGGATAGTTGAGTATTTCATCAAGGCTATTACCGGCGGCTTGCAAGGATCTTCGGCCGAGGATTTCAGCTCAATGTTTGGTCAGTTTGTCTCTAATCCTTATCGCAGTGTCTTGTGGACTATTCTGTTCCTGCTTGCCAACTATATGGTGCTCAAGCGCGGCCTCAAGCGTGGCATCGAGCGTGTGGCCAACATTATGATGCCATTGCTCTTTGTCTTGCTGCTTGTATTCTGCGTCAACTCTCTTCTGCAACCAGGTGCTGCTCAAGGACTCAAGTTCCTATTCAGCCCCGATTTTAGTGCCATTACTCCTCGTGTGGCTGTTGGTGCTATGGGTCAGGCATTCTTCTCTCTCAGCTTGGGTCTCTCATGCTTGCTCACTTATGCGTCTTATTTCAAGGACAGCGATTCTCTAGTGAGAAACGCCGTGCTTGTTGCCATTCTCGATACTCTTGTTGCTGTGTTGGCTGGCATCATGATTTTTCCGGCTGTTTTCTCTTATGGTATGACGCCCGAGGCTGGCCCCAAGCTCATATTTGAGGTTCTGCCTGCTATCTTCCAGCAGATGCCTGGTGGATATGTGCTGGCTGTGCTTTTCTTCTTCTTGCTGTTTATGGCGTCAATCACTAGCACTATCTCAATGAGCGAGATTTCCATTGCCTACTTCAGCGAAGAACTCAAGTTGTCGCGTAATGGAGCTTCAATGCTCAATACGGGCATAGCTATTGTTTTTGGCTCGTTGTGTGCATTGTCGTTTGGCATTCTTGGTGAGTTCAAGATATTTGGGCTTACACTGTTTGAACTCTTTGATTATGTGTCAAGCAATATCCTCTTGCCGTTGGGAGGTATCTTCTTCTCGGTGCTTGTGGGTTGGATGCTTGACAGGAACATAGTTGTTGACGAATTGTCTAATCATGGCAAGCTCAAGTTGCGTGTAGTCAAACCGCTCATCTTCTGCTTACGCTTTGTTGCTCCTGCAGCCATCATCATTGTTTTCTTGTATGGCTTGGGGGCGTTTAACTGGCTTAGCTGATATATTTGCTCATAACTCAAAAAAGCACTAAATTCGCAGTATGAAACCATTCACTCCGTTTTCTCTCACGATACGTGGTCGCAAGCACGAGTTTGACCGTCCTCTTGTGATGGTATTCTCAATGTTACACCCGACTCTTTTTACGCAGGTTGCCGCACAACCGACGAAGGGGCAATCTCGGCACGCGTGAGTGAGATAGTGGAGCAGGGTGGTGACATCATCGATATAGGTGCTTACTCTACTCGTTCGGGTGCTGCCGATGTTGACGCTGCCGAGGAACTTGCCCGTTTGCGACAAGCTGTGACCATCGTAAGGCGTGTTGCGCCACAGGTTATTACTTCGGTCGATACTTTCCGTGCCAGTGTTGCCCGGGCCGCAGTCGAGGAACTTGGCATTGACATCATCAACGATGTTTCGGGTGGTTCGCTCGATGGCGATATGTTTGCCACAGTGGCCGCTTTGAAAGTGCCATATATCCTCATGCACATGCGTGGTACTCCGGCGACGATGCAATCTCTCACTCAGTACCAAGATGTTACTGCCGAGGTCGTTGCGCACCTGGCAACTCGCATTGCCCAGCTTCGCGACATGGGAGCGGGCGACATCATCTCTGATCCGGGATTCGGGTTCAGCAAAACTCTGGAGCAAAACTACGAGATGCTTGCGGGGCTGGAGCAATTTCACACTCTAGGTGTGCCTCTGCTTGTGGGCGTTTCTCGCAAATCTATGATTTACAAGTTGCTTGGTGCGACTCCGCACGAGGCATTGAATGGTACAACGGTTGTCAATACACTGGCACTTGCAGCTGGGGCTCACATCTTGCGTGTACACGATGTGCGTGAGGCTGTTGAGGCTTGCAAGATAGTGGGTATTGCAGCTGGTTCTAGTAATAAAACTGACTAATAGACACTACATATTTATATGGGAAGTTCAATATTTACACTTTTCGGTATAAAAGACCTCATAGACATCTTACTGGTGGCAACACTGTTGTTCTACCTGTATCGCACTATGAAGGTTTCGGGCACACTAAACATCTTCATTGGTGTGCTTGCCTTTGTCATCTCGTGGGTCGTGATGTACAAGATTTTTGACATGCGACTCATAGGTACGATTATGGACAAGTTCATTGATATTGGTTTGTTCATTATCGTTATCCTTTTCCAGGACCAAATCAAGCGATTCCTTACCGAGCTTGGCTCGCACAAGGGGTGGGGCTTCATTGCCAAGGCCTTCCGCCACAAACCCACCGAGGATGAGCAGAAACGCTGGATTATGCCCATTGTGTATGCTTGTATGAGTATGGCAAAGTCAAAGACGGGCGCGCTTATTGTCGTAAAACAGCAACTTCCACTCGATGATTACGAGCGCACTGGCGATGTCATTGACGCCAATATCAATACTCGCCTCATCGAGAATATCTTCTTTAAGAACAGCCCTCTTCACGATGGTGCTCTTATTATTGCAGGCGATAAGGTTAAGAGTGCTGGTTGCATCTTGCCAGTGTCGCACGACACCTCGCTGCCTCGCTACTTGGGTCTGCGTCACCGCTCGGCTCTGGGCATTGCACAGGCAACCGATGCTGTGGCTATTGTAGTGAGTGAGGAGACAGGACACATCTCTTATGCCTACAAGGGCGAGATACACCTCAAGCTTTCAAGCACCGAGCTTGAGCATGCACTGGCCAACCTCGATGATTGATGACCCCTTAACCTTTTAACCCCTTAACCCCTTAACCCCTTATATTTATATTTATATTTAGATGTTCGACATTCAAGGTACACTCGTTAGTCTGGAACTCGTAGAGCGATTCTTCTGTTGCGACCTCGACACCTGTCTGGGTGCATGTTGCATCGAGGGCGATGCTGGAGCTCCTATCACCGAAGAAGAATATAAGAAACTCAAGGAAATACTGCCCGAGGTGTGGGACGACCTGTTGCCACGAGCTCAAGAAGAAATTAAGGAACATGGAGTTGCCTATCTCGACCCTGAGGGTGAGTTGGTCACTCAAATCATCGATGGTAAGAATTGCGTGTTCACCTGCTACGAACCAGGAGGACTCTGCTCGTGTGCTATCGAGAAAGCCTATCGTGCTGGCAAGATTGATTTCCGCAAACCCATCTCGTGCTATCTGTATCCTGTTCGCATCAAGAAGTTCCCCACTTTCACGGCTGTAAACTACGACCGTTGGAAGATATGCAAATGTGCCGAGGTCCTCGGCCGCAAAGAAAAGATAAGGGTTTATCAGTTCCTGAAACAACCCCTCATCGACCGTTTTGGTCAGGAGTGGTACGACGAACTCGTTGCCAACTGCGAACTATACATTAAAGAATATCTTTCAGAGTAAGATAGTGTTGTCCCCGATTTTTTTCAAATTTGCGCTGAAGGCGCGTGTTGTGAGCGTAAGCGAACTATAACCGAGCGTAGCGAGCTCGGCAGAGTGAGCAGCGGTAAGTGGGCGAAGCCCGTGCCGCGACCAGCGAACCTCTGTCAACATGCGTAGGGT
>JAGHTV010000170.1 GCA_018065165.1 Candidatus Sodaliphilus fimicaballi
CCCCTACCCTCAGAATCTTACCCGTCCCAAGTTCTGGATTGACGATGCACAGGCAACCAACGACATGGACTCAAAGTATGTGACATTCAAGAATCTTGAAGTCATTAACCAATGGATTCTCATGCCAGAGAACATGATTGATGGTAAAGTGAAGCGTAAACTGTTCCTTTCAGAGAACGGAACCAACTCACCGTCGTACAGCGAACTGGACCTGAAGAATCAGGCAGCAGGCGGTGCGTGGGCATGGAAGAAGACTAATGCCCTGCCTGGCATCGACGCCTTCATGTGGCACAACTGGATGGATAATCGCGTTGAAGACGGCCTACGCATAGGTCTGCACTATTACCCCGACGACGAGACAAATCCTGGCGGCAAGAAACCTGTGTGGTATGTGTGGCAAGCCGCCGACAGTGATAACGAGAGTGAAGTGCTTGACCCTTACCTAGAAACACTGGGGGTGAAGGAGTGGAAAGAGATAATGATGCTCATGCAGACTGAGGGTCGTGAGTTGCAAAGCGGACGCACCTTCAACATTGAGGCCGAGGACTATGACCAAGGCGGAAAAGGCATTGCCTATGACTCACACAACACCACAGCGGGCAACGAGTATCGCCCCGACAACGAGGGGGTGAACCTGACTGCTTACTCCCTACTGGAAAACGGTTGGGGAATATATGACATGGGAGGTAACTGGAGGACCTACAACGGCCCTTTTGTCGATGAAAGCAAAAAGACAATAAGCCGTGCTATGGCCGAGGAAAACTGGGGCAGTTGGTTTACCTACACATTTGAAGCCAAAGAAGATGTGGAGGCCAACATATTCATCAAGCATGCCGCTCCGTGGAAGGAGTATGGCAACGCAGCAGCAACAGGCTGTGCACCAAGTGATACCACCTACTACATTGAAGACGCTCCTACCCTGAACTGGCCTAAGTACTATGCTGGAGCGATGGTGCTATCGCTGGACGGCAAAAATATGATAACAACACAAACCGCCCGCCCTGTAGCACCCGATGAATACCAGAGCCGCGGAACCAACTTCAACCAGATAGCCACCCACCCCGAACGCTGGACAAGCACACTTAATGGCAAGGAGCAGACCGACACGCTGTGGGTGTGGTCGCGTGCAGGAGGTAACAGCTCGCAATCATCGTTTTGCCACGACGACCCCGACTATCGCAATGTGTTTCTTGCTAAAGGCAAGCACATTATCAAGGTAAAGTCGATAAGTTCGCCCTGGAACTTCGACTGCCTGCGTGTGGACTGCTACGAGCCCCAAGAACAACGCATTAAAGGCGATGTAAATGGCGATGGCGTAGTTGACATAGCCGATGTGAACGCTGCAATAGACATGATACTTGGGTTGCAGGACAACAAAGCGGCAGCCGATGTCAATGGTGATGGAATAGTTGACGTGGCCGATATGAATGGAATAATAAACATAATACTGGGATTATAACCAGGATTCTTTGCTGACGGATATATGACTAAACTCGCTTTATTGCTTAACAAAGCCAAGTATGGGCTTGAGGCCAAAATGACGCTGCACATTGTGGCGACAGTAGTCGTCGTTTCGCTGATAATTACAGCAATAGCAGCATCGATGTTTCAAAAGGAATATGAACAAAGCCTCAATCACGAACTGGACGATGCGATCGAGAGTACCGAGAGACTAATTGAGGACGAAATATCAACGGTTGAGACCGCCACACTGACTGCAGCCAATGTCCTTGACTTTGAGACAACGAGTAACGAGCGTATAGAATCGGCGCTTATCAAGACCCTGAAGGACGCCCCCTCTATTATGGCATATACCGTTGCACTCGACCATGAGCATGGAGAAAAAACATGTGCTGTCTATAACGATAACGGTCAGGTGAAAAATTTCAGGCAAAAAATCAAAGACCTGATTAGAAAGGACAATGACCAAAACTGGATACAGTCTTATACAAATGGCAAGTGCTACTGGTCGGTCCCTTACGACCACATTAAGGCAGACTCAAGCATGTTTCACCTGATTGCCTATAGCGTTCCCATCGTTGATAAGAATGGACAGAGGTGTGGAATCCTAGCGTCAAATGTCACCCTAGACTGGCTTACAACGACTGTGTTAAAGTCGAAAAGCACCGACAAGATTGATGTGGCAATTAAAGCCCGCAATGGCAAATACCTAGTTGAACCTGGTCCCATAGTCGAAAACAATGCTCAAGAAAACCTTATTGTCAAGGAACATCACATCGACCGCCTGGGCTGGACATTCATAATCTCATCGCCACGCAGCGTCATTTCACACCGAGTGTGGAAGGCGGTATGGAAGATTGTAATGTTTGCTACCCTGCTCATCCTCATCTTGTGCATAAGCATCATTTACAATGTGCGACACGTGGCACGCCCCTTTGTCAACGAACAAAAGAAAATTGCCCAAGACAAGGCGTCGATAGAGAAAGAGATATCGATGGCAAGCGATATCCAACGCAAGCTGCTCACACTAGATGCCTCGTGCGGGACACAATATGACCTGAAAGCGATACTGCAGCCTGCCAAGAACATTGGCGGTGACCTGTATGACTACACCGTGCGCGATGGGCATCTCTACTTCTGCATAGGCGATGTGTCGGGCAAGGGCATGTCGGCCTCATTGTTTATGGCTATGACCACTGTACTCTTTCGCCACACAATCAACACCGAGAAGATAACCTCTCCGGCCGAGATAGTCAAGCACATCAACACCTCAATCTCGCTTGAAAACCCCGACTGTATGTTTGTCACATTCTTTACCGGCAAACTCAATTTGGCAACTGGCAAACTGCAGTATTGCAACGCCGGACACAACACTCCTATCATTGACGGAGAGTACATAGGCGAGTCGTCGGGAATGCCACTGGGCATCGACACCGACTCGGAGTATGAAGCAGGAACAATTCAGTTAAAGCCCGGCAGCAAACTGCTGCTCTATACCGATGGTGTGACCGAGGCCGTCAACATCCTGAAAGAGGAATATGGCGAAGGTCGCCTGATAGAAATTACTAAAAACGCACACACAATGTCACCAACTGAAAGCATTGAGACAATATTGAGCGACCTGTCGGCCTTTAGTGCTGGCGCTGAACAGTTTGACGACATTACCATGATGTGCATAAAATATAATTGAAATGACCCTTAACAGATTCACATCGCTATTAATTGCATTGCTACTATGCTTTGGCACAGCCACTGCCAAGAAAGCCAGCAATGAGAAGATAATTGAAGTAGCACAAACACAACTAGCTTCACTACGCTCGGCACAAGATGTATTGATTATGGTTCCCGGCGTCACATTCAAGGGCAATCAATATAGGGTAAGTGGGCGTGGAGTGCCCGAGATATACATAGGCAAGCGCAAAGTGCCATATATTGACGAACTTGACAATCTACCCGCTTCTTACATTCAAGATGTTAAGCTCATCACCGAGCCAGGCGCCGAGTATGAGAAAGGCGTGCAAGCAGTAATAATCATTGACCTGATAAAGGAACACACCGAGGGGATAATTATAGACAACAACTTGAGTTTCAAGTACAATTCTTACTTTGCACCTGCCGATCGCCTGGCCTTGAGTTACAGTCATTTCAACTACCAGATAGGTGGGCAACTTGGCATTACCGAGTCACGCAGCAAGCAATCGACTCAAGACTTTACACACTCATACAGTCTTGCTCCTGACATCATATTGCTTGACCGTCAGCATGAAACTGCAACCGAGCTGAAACATAGTCAAAACCTAACAGCGAAGTTGTTTGCAAAATATGACATCAACATGAACCATTCTATCACTGCAAGTTACTTTGTTGACTGGCAGCGTCGCAACGACTCTCACAAGTGGGATGATGTGACAACCGTATATGGTGCTGAGAATGGGCATTATAATCCTCGTGACATAATCTCGTGCGACACTGTGCACTTCATGGGCACTACCCCCACTACTCGCCACGAACTAAATGTCGAGTATCACGGCACGGTGGGCAACGTGACACTCACTGCTGGCAATGCCACCCTGTGGAACCGTTCGTTTGACACTGGCAACAAGTTTGCCGTCAAGAACAATGCCGAGACCGAGCAGACAAGCCTCCAGTACAACAATCAGTTGTCACGCGAGTCACGCACTTATGCAAGTGCATCGATGCCACTGTATAACGGCACACTGGGATTTGGTACCGAAGTCAACATGCGCCACATGAATGCATTGCTCGACGAACAATACAACAAAACCGACGGAATACACGGTATCACCGACCAGCACACCTATGCAGGATTTATCAATGCCAGTCAGGAAGTGGGA
>JAGHTV010000416.1 GCA_018065165.1 Candidatus Sodaliphilus fimicaballi
GTTGTACACAGCGTCGAGGATGGTATCGGGGGTTACCTTGTATTTCTCAAAGAAATCATCGATAATCTCGCGAGGAGCAACATTCTTGAGCACATCGCCCAGGAAAAGGCGTCCCAGTGCCGCACCACTGCCCTCATCGCCCAGGATGAAGCCCAGCGAACGCACGCTCTTAACAATGTTCTGCCCATCGTAGAGACACGAGTTGCTACCTGTGCCCAGGATGCACGCAAGGCCGGGCTCGTGAACGAGCAGACCGCGGGCAGCACCCAGCAAGTCGCTCATTACCGTAACAGGAGTCTTGAACTGAGCAACCAGCGATGCTTCAACGATTTTGTTTTTCTCGGGATTGGAGCATCCCGCACCATAGTAATACACATGATTCCAGCGACGCTTGAAGAATGCCTCGGGCAACTCAAGGCGTATGCTGTGGGAAATTTCACGACGAGAATGGAAGAATGGGTTCAGACCCTCGGTAAAAGCATGCTCGATGACCTTGTCGCCCTCGACCAGAGTCCACTCGGTGCGAGTTGAGCTGCTCTCACCTATCACATTTATTTTTGAAATATTACCCATTGTGCATTAGTTAATTAAAGGTTGATAATAAAAATATTGTTGTCCGGTAAAAACAAAAGAAAATATTTTATTAATGATTTTATGCTTCGCTTAGAAAATGACTTGCTCTGCAAGCAAAATGTAATTACCTTACAGATTGAGAATTTTGAGGACAGAGTCCTCCATTTCCCTGGCGTGAGGTAGAGTTTTAACCGAACACTACTCTAATAAAAAAGCATTACTGTTACTGCAATGCATTGTGCAAATTTAATACATATTTTCCCCACTATCAATAGCAACAGGCATAATACAACACAAATTAACCTACAGGCATATTAATTAACCCATGTATGCCAATTAATGGCACAAACACAAAACCACTAAAAAAGCAGGCCACACTACTAGAGTGCAGCCTGCCGTACTATGGTTTTCAGTAATATCAGTGCTTAACTACAACCTTGTGAGTTGATGCAAGATTGTTTACATAGACCTTCATTACATAAGCACCGCTTGCAATGTCGTTTACATTGATGTAGTTAGTGCCATTGCGAGCAATGAGCTTGCCCTGGAGGTCATAGAGCTCTACGCCCTGGATGTAGTGGTCGGCAGTAGCAACGAGGTAGTCGCTTGCGGGGTTGGGACCAATCTTAACATTGTTGAGGGCAGTGCCTAAGCCTTTCTTCTTGAGCACGTCGTCGAAGATGACAGTACCGCTCTGGCCCATCTTGTTGTTCTTGTCGGTAACAAACTTGAAGCCTTTGAGTTTGTAAGTAGCGCTGGCCGCATTTACACTGGCCGTAACATAGCGCCAGCCGTTGTAGTCAATCTTACCAAGTGGCACCTCGACATTGCGAGTAGCAGTGGCATCAGTCGCTGAGTTGCAGCTCAAGATAATATCAATGATATAGTTAACATCGGCAATATCTACCAAACCATCGCCAGTAACATCACCGCGGCCCTTGTCGTCAGTTTCCAAGCCCAGAACCATGTTGATAACGCAGTTAAGGTCGGCAATGTCAACACTGTTGTCGCCATCAATGTCACCAATAATCGAAGCAGTCTCAAACACTGCAACGACCTCGTTGTAACTGAGATCACCATTCACGTGAACGCTGATAGTGTCATTGCCAGTGAAAGTGAACTCGGGAGCTGTTGCAAAGTCAAGGTTAATGCCGGGATCCTCAACACCAGTAAAGTCATACTTGAGCTGCAGAGCCTTGTTGCCAAACAGCTTAGTGCTCGATGCTGTGAGAGTTGCAGTCTTGTAGTTGCCGCTTGCAGTCAGCACGTCGGCAGTCTCCATGCCATTAACGAGTTCGGTCTCAGGCTTAGCCTCGCCAGCGTCAACAGCCTTGAACTTGTAGCTCAATGGAGCAGCCAGGTGGATGCCAGAGGTGTCGCTAACCTCGCGGTCGATCTTGAGTGTATATTCCTCGCCCACATTGAGTGAACCTGTCAATGGAATGCGGATGTAGCCATAAGCGTCGCCCTTCTTGTTGTTCTTGAGGCTACGCTTGTTTATGCCCACCTCGTTGCCGTCCTTGTCGAGTACCTGGAACAATGTGTACAGGTTGAGCGACTTGAGCAGCGAGTCGGCACGGAATTCAACATTCACACTCTGGTAGTGTACGGGGTCGCCCTCCTTGGGGAAGATAGCGATGGGCTCAAGGTGATTGCGGCTAGCAGTCTTAAACTTGAACGAGAAGTCGCTGTCCATCTCGGTGCCGCCACCATGCTGAGCAGTCTTCTTGAGAACTACAGTGTACTCGGTGTTGACATCGTAGGCATCGTTGGGGGTGAAGATCATGCGATAGTTAGTGTCCTCCCAAGTAAACTTGCCGTCAACGGCGGGAGTAATGGTGAATGCAGCCTCGGTTGAGGGCACATCCATGTCCCAGTTGAAGTTTAACACGAGGGGCTCGTTACACAGCACGGGAGCGTCGCCGTCGTTCCACACGGGGCTGTAAGAAACAACCTGTGGAGCCGTGTTACGCACGCGCTTGAGGTTGAAGTTGCAGTAGGTAACCTCGGGAGCGCCCACCTCGACAGTCTGTGTAGCACTGAAGTGGTCGGCATCGCTCACCTCGATGGTGTAAGTGCCGGGAGTGACATACTTGAAGGTGTAGATACCGTTAAGGTCCTTATCGGTTACATAGCGGTCGACCTCGGTGCCATTAGCATCGATGAGACGCACTGTGGCGTTGCACACGGGCTCGTAAACATCAACGCCGTGCATGACAAGGATGCCCGAACGCAAGATGCGATCGTCACGCAGACAACCCGAAACCACACCTGTGGGAAGGCCTTCGCGACCAAAGTACTTGTCGGCAGCAAGCGACACATTGTAACCCTCGATCCAGCAGTAGCCGTCGTTCATGAGACGCAGAGCCTCGGGGATGTAGTCGTGGAACGAACCCTCCTGAAGCATTGACACTGCATTGTTGCCACGCAGCACGCCCAGACCCTGGTTGTTCCAGTCGGGGTAGAATGTCCAGTCGCCATAGATTGCGTAGTTAGAGGTCCACACTGTCGACTTGTTGGCATACAGGAACGGTTGTAGGATAGCAGTGAGCTCGTCGCTATGCTGAACGATGGGTTGGCCAGTGTAACCGCGGTACAGACCCAGAGGGAAGTTAATGCGGTAGCCCTCGCCTGCACCAGTAGCGTTG
>JAGHTV010000303.1 GCA_018065165.1 Candidatus Sodaliphilus fimicaballi
GCCCGAGCGTGCTGCCGAGTTGTTTGCCGAGTTGTATCCTGCAGCGGCATCATACGATGTTGTGCTCTACGGGTCGCTTGCGGCGACAGGCAAGGGTCACATGACCGATAAGGCCATCATTAATGTGCTCAATCCCATAGCGCGCACACGCATCACATGGCGTCCCGAGGAGTTCTTGCCTTTTCACCCCAATGGTATGAAGTTTGCCGCCCTTGATGCTGCAGGCAAGGTCCTAGGCGAGAAGACCTACTACTCGATAGGTGGTGGCGACGTGGTCGAGGAAGGGCAGTCTAAGCCCGAGCGTGAACAGGTGTACAAGATGGGCACCATCAAGGAGATTAAGGCCATGCTCATGCGCACCGGCAAGAGCTACTGGGAGTATGTAGAGCAGTGCGAGGGTCCCGAGATATGGGATTACCTGCGTGAGGTGTGGCAAGTGATGAAGGAAAGTGTGCAGCGTGGCCTCGAGGCCGAGGGCGTGTTGCCCGGCGGACTGGGAGTGCGTCGCAAGGCTGTGAGCTACTATATGCGTTCGGCTGGTTACACCGGTAGCCTCAAGAGTCGCGGTCTGGTATTTGCCTATGCCCTTGCCGTAAGCGAGGAAAACGCGTCGGGTGGCATTATCGTTACTGCACCTACATGCGGCTCGTGTGGTGTGCTACCTGCGGTGCTGTATCACTTGCACACAGCCAAGGGCTTCTCAGAGCAGCGCATCTTGCGTGCCATGGCCACTGCGGCACTGTTTGGCAACGTCGTTAAGAAGAATGCGTCGGTATCGGGAGCCGAGGTGGGTTGCCAGGGCGAGGTGGGCGTAGCATGTGCTATGGCTGCTGCCGCTGCCAACCAGCTGTTTGGTGGCTCACCGTCGCAAATCGAGTATGCTGCCGAGATGGGACTCGAGCACCACTTGGGACTCACTTGCGACCCCGTGTGCGGACTGGTGCAGATACCTTGCATCGAGCGTAATGCCTATGCAGCAGCGCGTGCCCTCGACTCTAACCTGTACTCTACATTCAGCGACGGTCAGCACTCAGTGAGCTTCGACCGCGTGGTAGAGGTCATGAAGCAAACCGGACACGACCTGCCATCGCTTTACAAAGAGACATCGCAGGGCGGACTCGCCGTGGTGAAGAAATAAGCGTCCGACGCTAACGCTAACGAAAACGCTAACGCAAACTGGCTTCGCGATGATGTTTAACCTCTCGCAGATCCCGCAGAACTCGCAGAGAATTTTAATATAACAAAGCAGGCTTGCCAATTGGCAAGCCTGCTTTGTTATTTTGCTCGAAATATTGAATTATCGAAGTTTCGATTTCTCGAAACCCCCATTAACCCATTAACCTTTTATCTACAATCCCAGGATGATGTCGATAATGAGGTTCATGTCGGCTACATCAACCGAGCCGTCGCCGTTGACATCGGCAGCAGTCTTCTTGCCTTGCAGGCCCAGGATGATGTCGATGCAAGCGTTCACATCGGCAATGTCGACTACGCCGTC
Source organism: Candidatus Sodaliphilus fimicaballi (assembly GCA_018065165.1). Taxonomy (GTDB): domain Bacteria; phylum Bacteroidota; class Bacteroidia; order Bacteroidales; family Muribaculaceae; genus Sodaliphilus; species Sodaliphilus fimicaballi. The sequence goes on from JAGHTV010000303.1 coordinate 1,499, forward strand.
GCCGTTCACGTCGCCCTTCTTTGAGTCGTCACCGCCTTCGATGCTCTCAATCTTGAAGAACTGTTTCCAGTAGTTTGCTGCCTTATACGCGTTCAAACTACTGCTGTGCACCTTGAGCGTAGCTTTGCTATAAAGGTTGCTGAAGGTGCTTGCTTGAACTGTGGGAGGAGTTGTGGGCTCGGCTGTGATTGATGTGAGTTTGCTGCAGTTAGCAAATGCCGAACTGCCGATTTTTTTGACTTTTGCAGGGATGGTGATAGTGTTGACGCTCGTGCCTGCAAGTGCGTAGTTGCCTATCTCTTCCAGATTCTTCATCTTATGCAACTCAACAAACGTGTAGTTGGTAGCGCCATAGAGGCAACTATCTCCTAAAGCTGTCATCACATAGGCTTTATTAGTACCGTTGGTCTTGTCGCCTTCAACAGCGTCGCATGTATACCCTATGGCTGTTCTTGGGAAAGTCGAATACACATACTTTGCTTTACCGTCGTAGGTAACGCCATCTACGGTGACAGGGATGGTCGAAGTGATAGTCATGTAATGCTCAGTTTCGCTGAACGCGTTGTTGTAACAGAAGTCGAAAGCACCAGGTTGAATGTTGCAATCTTTAAAAATGGCATTCTTCTTCATGTTGTCAACCTGTTCTACGGCAGCATGGATGTGGAAGTTGCTGGAAAGGCTTGAACGGCTGAACGAGCCAAAGCAATTGGGGGTGTTGAGGTAGAGGTCCATCAAGTTGCTACACCTGTTTATAGAGTTCATCATGAACGATGTAGTGGAGCTGGGGATGCGCATCATCTTGAACTGGTTGCCTATGAATGCCTCGGCCTGAACATGTTTCAACCCGTATGAGAATATCTGGTCATTACTGATTTTGCAGTTATAGAATGCCCTGAAGTGGACTTTCTCGAGTGCGCTGTTAAGGGTGAGCCCTGTGAGATGGGGCTGGTCCTTGAACGCGCTGCCATAGATGACTTTCACGTTCTTACCCAACTTGACTGAGAAATCATACTTCTGTTCAACACCCTTGCCGAAGATGCTGCTCACATTATCGAGGGCGAGCTCGCTCGCACCAGTACCCTGGTCGGGAGTACCAATAGCAACAACGGCATACTTCTTGCCGCAGGCAGTGACATAATCAGGAACTTGCAGTGTTGCTCCACTAGTGTTAAGTATGTTTTGACTCCTCAGGGTTACAGCACCGGCATACTGGGTCTTGTCATATGTGATGTCGGTGTCGTCGTTGATAGTAAAGCGGGTCTCGGCAACGAACTGGCTACTACCACTTGATAACACACTATAAGAAGACATATCGTAAGGACTCTCGTCAATTACGATTCCCCACTCATTCCATGCCATTTGGTACTTATAACTATTGCGGTCGGCCTCGGGCAACAGGTGTAAGCGAGTCTTCGGGCAGTTAACAAATGCCTTAGTATCAATTGACGGAGCCAATTTCTTTGCCATGTATATATCGGTCAGTGCCGAGCAGTTTTTGAAGATATCATATCCAATAAAGAAGGTAACCGACGAAGGAATGCGTAAATAGGTCAGTGCCGTACAGCCTTCAAAGGCGTTGGAACGAATCTGGGTCACTCCATAAGGAATATTGGCCATTTTTAAATTTGAGCAGTGTAAGAATGAATACTCTTTTATTGTTTTCACATTGTCGCCAAAAACGATATTGATTTTTCCTATTGGGCAGCGCAAGAGCTCCGAACCGTCCTTGTTATAGAGGACACCGTCCTCGGTTGAGTAAGCGGGGTTTAAGTCACTCACTTGAATTGATTTAAGTGCGTTGCAGTTGTCCACAAATCTGGGGTCGATGTTTTCAATCATGTGTAGTTTGATGTCGGTGAGATTGTGACATCCGTAAAACGCATTGGTTCCTAACTTCTTGAGATAAGTGCAAACGCCCATGTCAAGCACCTTGAGGCCTGTATTGTTGAGGAATGCCGAGTCGGCAATTGCCGTGAGGTCGTAGGTCAAGGTCTGGAGAGTATAGCTGTGAAACTCGCACGAGGGGTGGAACACACCATCTTTAACCCCCGAGGCAGTAGACTTGAATCCCACCACAGTGACAGCACCGTGGCTACTCTGCGAGGCTCTTTGAGTTACCACCAGCTGTGCGCCGTCGCTGAGGGTGAAGTCGCAGGCGTCGCTCGACTTGATGACCATGGTGAACTTTTGCCAAGCCTTCATTGCCTTGTATTTCTCCACCGAGTTGGGGTGGGTCTTGGGCACATAGAGAATCATGGTCTGTCCGCTGGGGAAAGCCGATGAATTGAAAATGTAGCCTGTGGGATCGCCCAGTGCTGCATAGCACACCTGCAACGCAGTACAGCCGGCAAAGGCATTGCCCTGAATCGAGAGCATGGAGCTGGGCAGGTGAATGGTCTTGAGCTTGGTACAGCCATTGAATGCGTATGTGCCTATGTCGCGCATACCGTAGAGGAATGTAACCTCGGTGATGGCAGTCTTGCCTTCAAATGCACGTGATGCAACGGTCTCAACGTCAATCAACTCGCCGTTGTAAGAGAGGGTGCCACCCAAAGTAACATTGGCAGTGCCCGCGGCGGGAACGCTGCTCGAGAAGCCCGTGATCTGAGCCTCGGCATGCGCGGTAGCAGTTGCAGCAAATGTTACCTTATAACTTAAATCACCCATTGAAAAGGTGTCGCCACTTTTCACGGCAGCCCATGTGGGGGTTGTGACAACGATTGCCATCAAAAACAGTAATAATTTCTTCATAGCTATTTATGACATTATAGTTTTGTTACTTGATAAATGTTCGTTGGAGACAAAGGTACTAATTTTTTACGAAAAACACAAACGCGAATGTGAACGTAAACGCTAACGCTAACGCAAACTGGCTTCGCGATGATGTTTTATCTCGCGCAGATCGCGCAGAACTCGCAGAGGTTGTTTGTTATTTTGCTCGAGTTATCGAATTATCGAATTATCGAAATATCGAAGTGTCGATTTCTCGAAATATCGAATTTTCGATTTCTCGATGTTTCGAATTTTCGATTTCTCGATGTTTCGAAAACTAGATTGCCTGTTAAACGATTAAACCTTTACTGCAGGTTATAGGTGTGTACGCTGGAACCTTGGGCTGCGGGTAGGTAGTTGATGCCCCACCAGCACATTTGCAGCAGTATAAACGATACTATGAGCATGGCCATGGCCGCCTTGTGACGCTTGGGGAAACGCAGGCGGAAGTGGATGTAAACCAGATAGGCCCACCATGATATGGCCGCCCAGGTCTCCTTGGGGTCCCATGCCCAGTAGTGGCCCCAAGCCTCCTTGGCCCACAGTGCGCCAAAGAGCATACCCACGGTCATGAATGCAAGGCCTGCACGCACCAGGTTGTCGGTGAGGTCGGTCTCGGTGGGAGTGGGCTCTTCGTTTTTCTTGAAGAAGAGCAGGTATATCGCCATCACGGCTGCTGCTCCTAGCAGTGCGTAGGCAAACATGTAGACTATCACATGCGGAGCAAACCATGGGCTCTGCAATGCTGGCATGAGTGTCTTGTTGTGGATCTCGGGTTTGAACAGGTTGATGCACACAAATACCACTGCCATGATGGTAGAGAACGACAGTATCCACTTGTAACGCCAGCGACTGTACACGATGCAACCCACCATGGGCAGGAAGAACGAGTACCACAGGCGAGTTTCGCCCATTGTGCGCAGTGGCGGACGCTCAAGCGACCCCCACATGCCTACGATAAATGAGAAGAACACTGCCAGTCCGGCAATGGTGCTGATCATGGCCATGACGCGTTTGCCGCGCCATGCAGCTGCGGCACCTGCTATCCACAGGGCTACCGCGATAAGTGCAAATATGATAAAATTACTCCAATCCATAGTTGTTTGTTTTACGAAAGACGAAACGGCCTTCGGCCTACGAAATCGCCCCTGCGGGGCTACGAAAACGCAAACGGTAGTTGGTTTTGTTTTTGTTGACTTGAGCGGACGCTCAAGGATCAGTAGAGTCGCGTTTCCGTTTCCGTTATCGTTATTTGTTTTTATTAGCAGGTATAAGGAACATGAGCACGGCACCCAGCAGCAACAGGGCTATGCCGGTGTAAACCAGAGGCAGCCAGGGGTCGGTGACGAGTTCAAAGATGCTCGTGTTGCTCCAGCGGCCCATCTCGCGATCGTAGTCGAGCTGGTAAATCTTCCATTGCTCCACATTGAGTGGCTTGTTGACGGTGATTGTGTCCTCGAGGCTTTGTCCGCTCTTGGTGAGCACCTTTACTGCCGAGGCATAACGCAGAGGCTCAAGCTCGGGCATGAACAGGCATACTGCCGAGTCGAGTCGCACCTCCTTGCTGGGGAACATGAAGCTGCCGCAACTTATCCAGTCGCTAACCTTAGTGTCGCCCTTGCTAGCCTCGATAAATGCCGCTGTGGTGGCGCCGTGTGAGAACCAGTCCACATAGTTGACCGATGTGCTGTCAAAGACGGCAGCGGCGTGGGTATAAAGCTTGATTACCTTCACATCCCATCCCATAATGTTACCCGTAGCACCCACCGAGTCGAGCACGATGTGTACAGGCTTGTCGGCCGGCAGAGCGTTGCCGTTCTTGATGTCGGCAATCATGAGTTTGGGAGGATACTCGTCGATTGTGAAACTCTTTAGAGAGATGGCCAGGTCCAGTTCATAGATGTTGCCCTGGTCGTCTTGAGCACGCCACTCGGGCTGTCCTGTCTTGGTCATCATCTTAAGGCGTTGCATGTCGGCGCTACCCAGCGTTCCCCACAACAGCACCAGCAGCAGGCCGGTGTGCATCACCATGAAGGGGATGTTGCGTAGGGTGAATATGGTTGCACGACGCATCACGGTGAGTGCGAGCGACAGCGTGAGCCACACATAGATGAGAACAAACGGCCACCAGCTGAGGCGACGGTTGATGCCTATGAGGTCAACTAGGCTATGCTCGTGACCACTAGGGCCAGCTGCTTGGCGGGTGAGTCCCATGACTATGGTGAGCACTGCCGCCCAGCCCATTGACGAGATAGCAGCCTCGTGGCTACTCATCCACTGGCACACATAGTTGCGCTTGCGCATCAGGTGCATGACTACGGCTGCAATGACGAACAGCACCAGCACGATGATGTTGACTGGCCAAGCAAAGAGTTTCCAGTCGATTGCACCCATAGTACACTGCAACAGCAGGCCGGTAATCACCAGTCCGCAGCCTATCACAATGCCTTCGGTCAATCTCCAAGGTTTATTCCACATAATTAATATATAAATGGTTGTTTCTAGTTACTAGTATAAATTGTAAAAAGGTAGGTCTTAAAGGACCTACCTTATAGCTATGATTGTTCAGTTACGATTCAAAATCAGATGCGACCTTTAGCCTGTGCATTCTTGATCCAGCCGGGAACCACAGTGTCAAGGAATTTCTTCTTGTCGGCATTCTTTTGAGCCATGTCGAGACCGATGAATTGCTGAGCCTTAGCCTTAGTAGTGATGT
>JAGHTV010000319.1 GCA_018065165.1 Candidatus Sodaliphilus fimicaballi
GCATGGCCTTGACGATGTTTTTGGGACAAAAATGCGTAATTACAACGCCACTCGCTTCAGGATAATATTTAGAGAATATTACATTCTATAATTATTTGTAAGATTTTTCTAATTTTTTATGAAATAATTCAAATATTATATTATCTTTGCACACCAATTTTAAACTTGAATTAAAAACTTTCTAATCAATAAGACTATGTATTGGACACTTGAACTTGCTACAAAGCTCGAAGATGCTCCTTGGCCCGCAACCAAAGATGAGCTTATCGACTACGCCGTACGCAGCGGTGCACCTCTTGAGGTAATTGAGAACTTACAAGAAATCGAGGACGAAGGCGAAACATACGAGTCAATCGAAGATATTTGGCCCGACTATCCCAGCACAGATGAAGACTTCTTCTACGATGAAGAAGAGTATTAATATTTTGAGATTAAAAGAGTTAAAGCCGGTTTTTTACCGGCTTTTTTGTTTCTATCACAATCGTGTCATTATTGGGTAGAATGTTGAAAGGATGCACGCAAGATTAGTTGTAACTTTGCCACCGAAAAACTATACCTTTTATTTACAGATATGAGAAAGACTTTATTTACACTGGTTGCAATAGTCGCAGCCATAATGACTTCTTGCACAGCATCACAAGGTACGCAAGAAACTACCGACAACGCTACCGAGAACAACTTCAAGATTCAGCGTGGTACCAATGTAAGCCACTGGCTCTCACAGAGTGAGGAGCGTGGCGAGGCACGCCGCCAGCACATCCAGGAAGACGACTTCGCTCGCCTCGACAGCCTGGGATTTGACTTCGTGCGCCTCCCCATCGACGAGGTACAGATGTGGGACGAACAAGGCAACAAGATTGACGAAGCTTGGGGCCTCATGCGTAACGCCATCGACTGGTCGATCAAGCATCACCTGCGTGTTATCGTTGACCTGCACATCATTCGCTCACACAACTTCAACGCTGTGAACGAGGGCGAGGACACCAACACCCTGTTTACCAGCGACGAGGCACAACAGCAACTCATAGGCATGTGGAAACAGCTGAGCGACTCACTCAATAGCTACAGCACCGACTCGGTTGCCTACGAGTTCATGAACGAGCCCGTTGCCAAGGAGCACGCACAGTGGAACCAACTCATTGCCAAGGTTCACAAGGCACTGCGTGAGCTCGAACCTATGCGTACTCTCGTCGTAGGTTCAAACCTGTGGCAAGGCACCGACACCTTCAAGTATCTCGAAGTTCCCGAGGGCGACAAGAACATCATCTTGAGCTTCCACTTCTACGAGCCCATGGTACTCACCCACAACGGTGCTCCCTGGACTCCCACCGGCAAGTACACCGGCAAAGTCAACTATCCTGGCGTGATTATCAGCAAGGAAGACTTTGACAACCAACCCGAGGAAATCAAGGAACACATCCAGAAGTACACCAAGGAGTGGAACCGCGACACATTGCGCGCTCTCATGGACGACGCCATCAACGTGGCCAAGAAGTATGACCTGCAACTCTTCTGCGGCGAATGGGGAGTTTACGAGCCCGTTGACCGCGAACTCGCCTACACCTGGACTCGTGACATGATATCAGTGTTCAACGAGAACCATGTAGCATGGTGCACTTGGTGCTACGACGCCGACTTCGGCTTCTGGGACCAGAAGAAGCACACCTTCAAGGATGCCAAGCTCGTCGACATCCTGCTGGGCAAGGAAGAGAAGTAATAAAGCACGTAGTTTTACTTACACATAACGATAGCGGCTCGGTAACCTTGTGTTACCGAGCCGCTTATTCCATTCAGCATCACCCAGGAAAAATCAACAACGCTTATTCAAATAATACGCCATAAAATAATCATACAGTTGATATCCTCCATCCGTTTGTGTTACTATATCCTTTTCTAGCAATCCTTTAAGCGACGACTGTACAGAACTTGCCGATAGTAATGAGTGCTTACGCACAAAAGCTCCTGACGTTACTTGCAGAACCTTTCCCTCTCTTGCGATAGCTTCAAGCAACATCTTCTGCTTGTGAGGCATAACTGAAAATATTTCATCATATATTTGTTTTTGAGAGAACACAACGTTCTCAAGGGCAATTTGATAATAATCCATATTGCATGTTTCGCCCCTCCCGGTCATTGCAAACAATTCATTCATCATCATTTGCATATACCACGTCACGCCTTCAAAATCAGAATAGACTTTCTCAACAACTTCACGTTTTACCTTTTTATCTTGCGTCTCAAACATGCGTTGAGCAAAAGAAATGTACTCCTCAACTGGCAATGTATCAAGCGACATATTGATGCAACTTTGGTAAAATGGCCGAGACGGAGAATTAAACATTTGTACCATCATGTGACGCTTACTTCCTGAGTATATAAAGTGAGTGTTAGAACATTGTTGAATGCGAGTACGCAACATTGCCTCCACGTTTTTCTCCTTATAATTAGCAATCTGCTGAAACTCGTCTATAGCCACGATACAAGGACGGTCGGCGGTTTCAAGGTATTTAAAGATTTGGTCAAGCGTTACTTCGGGCGATTTTATCTGTCCCAATCCAATACTTAACGAGGGGGTGCCCGTGATAGGATCTGCTGCGATATTCATGTTCAATGATGATATAACAGTAGCAAAACGCTCCCACCAACGCTCTGTATTTGATTGCAGATTACGATATACCTCCATTGCAAGAGATCTCACCATTTCAGGTAACGAACTTGTCGAATACAAATCAACAAACAATGTATAATACTGAGATTTAATCTCGGGCAACTGCAAGAAGTGCCATATTAATCCCGTCTTACCCAAGCGTCGAGGAGCAATCATAGCAACATTGCGACCATTTTCAACATGCTTCACAAGCAACTGGGTTTCATGCTTTCGACCGCAAAAGTATTCGGGAGATATATAACTTCCCACTACAAATGGATTTTTTATTGTAACCATAATTATTATGCTTATAATTATTATACCTATAATAATTCCACTGCAAAGGTAATAAAATATCTGATACATATTATAATAACAGACCTCTTTTTTTCATTTCCAACTCATTTTTCTATATTCATAATTATTGGCAACAATGTTTGCACAAGTGAAAACTATTTGCTACTTTTATCACCCCATTACATTTACACCTTACTGACATGAGAAAAATCTTATACATCCTCCTGGCATGCCTTGTTGCATCGTGCGGCAGTTCTCACTATAATTCAAAGAATAACGCGACCAAGGCAACCATATATGCTCAAACAAACGGCACATTCACTTACAACCTGCCTTGCAAGGTGACAAACATTCATCAAGAAAAACCCGGCAAATCGATACTGCTGCTGTGGCTTCATGGCGGAGTACACGACAAGAGTCTTCACGACCTAAGCAAATTTAATCACCTCGACTGTTGTAATGCCGACGACAGCCTTTTGACCTACCTTGAGGCCAAAGGCATGAAGGCCATCGTTCTCATGCCCGTTTGCCACAAGGCTGCGCTGGACCACAGCGTTGACTGGAAGCAATGCTACGACGATGTCAAGGCAATAATGGACGACCTTATCGACAAGCAACTAATCGACACCGATCGCATCTATCTCGCAGGCTCGTCAGACGGTGGCACAGGAACATGGGACTATGCTCAGGATCACGGCGACACCTTTGCCGCTGCCCTTGCCTTATCGTGCGAGAACCCACGAGTGACACGCATACCCGTGTATTTCTTCAACACCAAGAGCGAGCCTGACTGCACCACTCAAGTCGACAGCGTAAAGAAACTAGGAGGTAATGTCCGATACCAGCATTGTCCACAATACCGTCACGGTCGCGACGACCAAGAAATCACCACAGCCTTCCTAGACGAATACTTCTCAAACACCAAACAACACCAAGCAAAACTATAACTCTACTCTAAGCACTATATCCCCCACATGCCGCTTCGCTCGGCGTGTGGGGTTGTCAATCGTATTGTCCTACGGACAAAATTCTATTGCCTAATTTATGCCAAATTGTGATATAATTATTATGTTACCCCCAGTATTTTCTACTGAATCATTTGTTTTTCCTTATTTTTATTGTTTTTCGATAATTTTTTTTCGTTTTTATTTGGTAGATAAATTTTCTTGACATATCTTTGCACCGAAAATATTTATCGTTTATCAATAATTTCTTAC
>JAGHTV010000244.1 GCA_018065165.1 Candidatus Sodaliphilus fimicaballi
ATTCAAGACAACTGCCGACAAGTGGATTCACCGCTCAACAATAGGCTCTAACTGGCGTGGTGGCGACAAGCTGCTCTACAGTGGCCCCAACGACATCTCAAACGTTGTGGCTAACATCTCAACCATCGACGACGACAATGAGATAAAGGAAGTCCTTGACCTGAGAAATGGCATGATTAAGGTGCGTACAATCAATGGTAAGGTAGGTTGGTGCAATGTCGACAACCTGTGCGGCAACAGCCTCACCACCTGCCCGTAATTGACGAAAATTATTTTTCAACCACAGATTAAACAAAATAAGGGAATTATTTTCAGATTTATCAGATTCATTGCGACTTTGAATAACTGAGGACAACAATCTGTTTAATCTCGTTTGAATTCCCAGAAGGAAAAATCAATCTGGAAAATCAGTGGTAAAAAAATAAAACGCCTAAGCATCGCTCGATGCTTAGGCGTTATTTTTTATATCAATTACTGATATGTTGCTTTGAAGTGATTAGAACTTCTGGCCCATTACGTTGTAGCGTACACCGTTCTTGATGATAACAACCTGACCGTTCTCGATAGTCTTAACTACCTTAGAAGCGTTAACCTTCATGTCGTTGATACCAGTCTCGCTCTTCTTAACGATTACAACATAATTGTTCTCGGGATAGTAGTAGAATGTGCACTCGTCGCCAACTACGGGGTTGCCTTCGAGACCGGGCTCTGCAAACCACTGTGCACCGCTGTCTGAAGCTTGTGTATGAACGTTTACACCATTGCCACCATATTGAGCATCGAGTGTATAGAAACCATTCTCCTCGTTCTTGGTCATTTCCTTCCAAGTCCAGTCGCCACCGCCCCAGGGGTGCTTCATGAAGAATGAAGTAGTTGTGGGTTGCTCAGCAGCTGCTACCAGAGTAACAGTGTTATCGTCGTTTACTGTGAGTGTGAACTCAACCTCACCTGCGGGAACTTGCATCTTCTCGTTATAGTTAGCACCGTTTACAAATGAAGCTGATGTGCTGGGATAAGCGAAGGGAACGTAGTTTTGAGTGTAGAACCACTTAGCATTGTCAGTAGTCTTAACCAGGACGTAAGAAGTCTCAGTGAAGTTCATTGTGAGCTTGCCGTCAACAAACAGGTGCTCGCCGGGGTTTTCTGAGTCATCTACGATACCATAGTCAGCACCGTTGATGTAACCTACGAGGCTGTAAGAGACAGCTTGGGGCTCAGTGTAAATCTCACCAGTACCTACCAGAGTGAATGTTGCATCGGGGTCGCTTGTACCATCGAATGCATCGTTCATACCCAGCGTGGGCTCACCATCCTCGTCAGTCCAGTTAACTATTGAACCTACTTCGTAATCAAGAGCCTTGATAGTCTTGGTATTTTCATTCCATGAGAATGAAGCATTACCCAAATCAAAATCTTCAGTTACACCATAGAGCATGCAGTTAGAGAAATACGTCTCGCCACCCATAGCAGCCTGATCTTGGTCACCGATTACCTGACCACCTTCAAATACGACCTTGCTACCAGTGATTGTACCTACAACCCACTTAGTATTAACCATGTTGGGGAAAATGTTCTTGATGTACATTTGGTTACCTGAAACGGCAACGAGAGCCTTCCACTCTACATCTTCGTAGATAGCATAGCTATAAGATGTACCCTTGTAAATCTCGATTTGAGCCTTTGCGGGAGGTGTTACCTCTTGTGCGTTAACACTAGCGAAGCCCACGAGCATAATAACTGCTGTAAGTAAAAACTTCTTCATAAACATAAAATTTAAGTTGATAATTATTATTTTGTTCGCAAAATTACTAATATTTTTCTAATTACTACTTATTTTCTCTCGAAAAATACAGTATTCCTTTATTTCATAGCCTTTCCCTCGAGTGAGAAGCCACGCATAAACGCGTCGGCATCCATACGCTTCTTGCCTGCAAGTTGCAACGACAGTATCTGCAGCCAGCCATCGGCACATGCCACACGCATGGTCTTGCCGTCGGCCTTGATTGTACCAGAAACAAGTCCTTGAGCAGCCTCTGGCTCGCCAGTCTCGTATATCTTAATGACGCTCTCATTTCCCTGGTCATCGACCAACGTGGTCCACGCAGCAGGATAAGGCGACAGGCCGCGTGTGTGGTTGTAAATGGCCTCGGCACTGCGTGTCCAGTCAATGCGACAGGTGTCCTTGCAAATCTTGGGAGCAGGAGTGGGTTCCTCGCCGGCAGTGAGCATCTCGTCCTGAGGAATGGGTTTCACCTGACCTGCAACGATGTTGTCAACAGTATTGAGCACCATACCGGCACCCAGAGTCATTAGGCGGTCATAGACCACGCCCACATTGTCCTTGCGACCTATCTCGATGCTGCGCTGCTCAATTACATCGCCGGTGTCAATCTCGTGCTTGAGGAAGAATGTAGTTACGCCTGTAGTCTTGTCGCCGTTCATCACAGCCCAGTTGATGGGTGCTGCACCGCGATACTTGGGCAGCAGTGATGCATGCAGGTTGAAGGTGCCCATGGGTGGCATGCCCCACACTACCTCGGGCAGCATGCGGAAGGCGATGACGATGAACAAGTGGGCATCGAGTGCTCGCAACTCGCTCACAAACTCCTCGTCCTTGAGCTTGACGGGTTGCATGACATGCAAGCCCTGTGACACGGCATACTGCTTGACATCGCTCTCGAGCAAGTGACGTCCGCGACCAGCGGGCTTATCAGGGACAGTTACTACACCTACAATATTATATCCGCCCTCAACGAGCGCCTTGAGACTCTCGACTGCAAACTCGGGAGTACCAAAGAAAACTATGCGTAAATCTTTTTTATCCATCATATTAACGAAAACGAAAACGAAAACGAAAAACGAAAACCAGAATTACCCTCGTTTAGTCGTAAGAGTAATGCTTGAGCACCTGGCGATATGAGTTGAAAATCTTTGACTTTGACACAAAGCCCACATACTTGCCATTCTCAACTACCGGCAAGTTCCACGCTCCAGTGTCGTCAAAGGTCTTCATGACCTCTTCCATTGATGTTCCCAGTTCGAGTTTTGCTGGCGGAATAGCCATGAAGCGGCTCACATACATGCGACGATACAAGTCGGGACGGAACATGATGTTGCGTATGTCATCGAGTTGAACCACTCCCACAAGCATATCGCTGTCGTCAATCACGGGGAAAAGGTTACGGTGACTCTTGGAGATGGCGTCGACCATATCCTTGAGACTCATATCGGGACGCACCGAGACGAAGTCGGTCTCGATGACGCTGTCCATCTTGAGAAGTGTGAGCACACTGCGGTCCTTCTGGTGAGTGAGCAACTCGCCACGCTGAGCCAGACGGCGCGTGTAGATGCCATAGGGAGTGAAGATGCGGCAAGTGGCATAAGATGCAACCGAGACAATGAGCAGCGGCAAGAACAGGTCATAGCCACCAGTCATCTCGGCCGTAAGGAAGATGGCCATGAGCTGAGCATGCATTACACCTGCCATCACGCCTGCCATGCCCATGAGAGCAAAGTTC
>JAGHTV010000105.1 GCA_018065165.1 Candidatus Sodaliphilus fimicaballi
TGTCACCAATGCGCAGATTCATATAAACGTCTTCCATCAAGAAGTCTCCACGGTGTCCTGAACCCTCTTCAACACGAATCACCTGAGGATATTCCTCAAAGAAGATACCTACTGAACCATCACTCAGCTGAGTCATTGAACTGTACTGAGCTGTCTCTGCACGATATGTATTATTCGAATCACCATTGCTGATAGTTTGTCCACTTGTATCATATGGATCACTAATTGATGTAGACATAGTAGCGGACAAGTTATCTTCGCCTGTATACTGAGAGTAAAAGAGCTTCAAACCATTACGACCAGAACCTGAACCAGAAGCCGCAGAACCCAGCGTTCTTACGGGCAGCGAGTGGATTTGATAAGTGCCAATATTCTTGGTTGTATATTCTAGCATGTCGCCGTTACAAGCTGTACCAACACTGATATTGCTACTGATAGCTGTCGCAGTAACTGAAGTTGGACTAGTCACAGCCACTCTTGCATAGGCACGGTTACTTTGACGTACAGAATAGAGGAATGTGTTTGTGCCTACCTCGATGAGGTGAGCCTCATCTTCAGTACCATTGACTTGATATGTATAACTGCCATTAATTGTCAAACGGCTCCATGCATCTGTTGCAGGATCGTAAACCAAGAAGTAGTTTTTTTGGGTCAATGTACCGCCTGAGGTAGCATAAGAGCGGAAACAACCAATAACCTTACCAGCAAGGTAACCTTCCTTAACGACGCACATGTTACCAGGGGCGATACAACCACGTTCACTATTGGTCAGTGAGGGATTAATTTCCTTAGGAGTGCTCCAACTCTGGCCATTGTCGTGGCTAATACAGTAATAGTTCTCTGTCGCCTTACCATTCTGGTTTCCCAAACCGTTACCATAAATCATTGTAACAATTAGGTCGCCATTGGGAAGTGCAGCAATAGCAGCATCACCATAACCATCAGAGTTGTTACATTTAGAAAATGTCATGTTTGCCGAGCCACCATTACCCTTAGCAATAGTTACAGGAAGGCTCCAAGTCTTACCGCCATCGGTAGAACGACGGGCAATCATGTCGATATCGTTGGCAATATCATGGATGTGATACTTGCGGGCATCGCTAATAGCGATAAGTGAGCCGTCACTTGCCTTAGCAAGACAAGGAATACGATAATACTTAGAATAGAAGTCACCAGGAGTAAAGAGAACCTTGCGTTGTGGAACCAGTACGCGAGAACCGTTAGTAGCACCGGTTTTACCAACTTGAGCAAGAGTCATGCTACTACTAACATTGGAAGCTGTGCCTGTTTTTGTTTTGTCTGTAACTGTTCCAGTGCGAGTACTAAACCAATATGTATATGAATATGTATAGTCATATATTGCAGTATAATCAACTGATTTGGCACTTGATTGAATTGATATAAATTCTGCACCAAGTTCGGTCTTAGCCTCAGTAAGCAAGGGAAGCATGCCTGCTGCAGGATTAGTATCAATCTCCTTTATATCAGCTGTGATATATAGTACGTAGTTGCCTGTTAATTCTTCAGTAATATCACATGTATATACTTCGTTTTTTATTTCGCTTGTTTCATACAACAAGATTGCACCACTCTTACCCACGGGATCGCGATAATCAAATGGATAAGCGAAAGTGTTAGCTACTTGAGAACTACCGCTAACACTACTTTGAGCATTTGCATCATACTTGCGAGCCCACAACTTCACCTTGCCAACGTAATCAGCATCAGCAGCAACACCCTTAAGGCGGAATTGAACAGTAAGTTTTGGATCAACGATAGAATTTACTGTCACATTTGTCACAGTATAACTTTGGAACGTACCATTATTAGGAATCGTACCAACCTCATTAGCATTGACAACAACATCTGAAGTGCTTACTGGACAAGGATTAACCTCGGCGACGGCGAGGACTTCGTTTTTGTTGCCGACACCGGCGTAACCAACCTCTTGCCACCAGTTACCCGAGGCAAAATCACCATAGACATCCCAAGCACTAGCTGAGGACGCACAAATTAACAGCAAGAATAAAGCTGTTAATTGCCTTAAATTGTGTTTGATCATAGATAAAAAATATATAATAAATTATTAATTAATATGCGCTTATAGGTATAATGATGCAGAAAAAATGCATCTTCTATTATAGGTACAATTTAATGAGCAAATGTAATTATTTTATTTTACATCTACACTATCTTTTGTGAAAATAATTTAAGAATTGATGTTTTTTTTGCAAGAAAGTTGGGCAATTAAATACATGTTGCCTCAAAAATTTGACATAAAACGCGGACTTCCAGCCCGCACAGGGTTTATCGTTGTATTCCGAGGCCTACGCTCGCTATTGCTCGCTCCGACCCCGGTTATAGTTCGCTAGCGCTCACAATACGCGCCTTCAGCGCTAAATTACCCTCCTATGTTGAGTGAATCCCACGTCGCGGTACAATCAGAACGTTCTCATCAACGCAACCGCAGGACGTAATAGTACCGTTCGTTTGCTAGTGTTTTAGGCCCCCTACGGGGAGAGCGGTATGGCTTCGCCATATCTTCAATACCCCCACCGCCACTGCGTTCGGCGGTGGGGGTTATTAACATAGCGGCACACCGCTATGTATATTGCCCTTCGGGCAAGTCTGAAAATACCATAGCATGTCTCGGGTCGACAACCTATAGCTCGCTGCTCTCGGCGGTGGGGAGTGTGTTGAGGAAGGTTCGCCAGGCACGGCACCGACCTGCGGTCGACTAACCGTTGCTCACTCCCTCTAGCTCGCGTCGCTCGGTTATAAGCCGCAGAGGCCGGCATACGCGCTTTCAGTGCTATAATAGTAACAACGGGGACAACGCCCTAATTTGATGGCTAGAAGAGGGAAAGGGCTCCGAGGGTGCCCCAAATGAGGACGGCATAGCGTATGGCTTTGCCTATGGTCATGGCAATGACGGTAACGACTTTATTGGCATGCATGTAGCCCAATGCTACCGAGATTGCCGAGCCCAGTATGGGAATCCAAGCCAGCAAAGCATACCAAGCTCCATAACGCTCGCAATAGCGTTGTGCACGGGCCAGTTTCTCGGGTGACACATGGCAGTACTTGACTATCCACTCCATGTTGCCCAGCGTGCCCATCCAGTAGCAAGTCATGCCGCCCATGACATTGCCTATGGTGGCCGAGACTAGACACCACACGGGATCGAGGTGCAATGGCCCAATGCAGGCAAGGACTATGGCCTCGCTGCTCAAGGGTATCACACTGCCGGCTATAAAGGAGCATATGAGCAAGCCCACATACCCCCACTGGGTGATAAAATCAAGTACAAAATCCATTTTTCAGTGTTTCAGAACGGTCGCTGGAACTATATAGGTTATCTAGGTTATCTAGGCTATA
>JAGHTV010000353.1 GCA_018065165.1 Candidatus Sodaliphilus fimicaballi
TGCAGGTCGGCATGCGTTGAGCTTGATCCATTAACACCTTGTTGGTGATGATGACCATGTCAGGTGTTGCCATGCCGTGTATGTTCTGGTTGTTGACAACCTCATACTTTGCTATCTTCTTGAGAGTGCCTTGTGGGTCAAAGGCTACCCATTGCGAGTTGTCGCCTGAGATGGGAAGGCCGAATTGCATGCAGCTGTCGGTTGCCACGAGCTCACAGTTGATGGGCATGCTAGTGTCGTTGTCGATGTTCCACAATTGTGTGGTTGCCGTTGCTCCGGGCAACTGTATGCAGTCATTCACATTGAGCATGGGGAATGCCATGCGCATCTGGTTGTCGGTAGCATTGCCTATGACATTGTTACGCTTGTATGTGAAGATGAAGTAGTCGAGTTTAGATACTGATACTGTAGCTCCTGTTGTGCTGAAGGCAACATTCAGTTTGCCTGCGGTGGGCAGGTCGCTGGTTGTGTATGTGCCCGATGCTGTACATGCATTATAGTAGCTGCTTGATGCACTCTTGACAATGGCATTGGAGAGCGTTGATGTTGCAGTGCCCCCAGCTGTAGTGATTGTGGGAGTCAGTGCGATTGAGCCGCTTTGCACCTTGCTGGCCGCGCCTATGAGTAGCGTAAGTGACGGGCTTGCTACCTGAGGCAGCGTAAAGTCGATGCTAGCGCCCGAGGTTATGTCCTCGCCCACCAGATCCTTACCGCTTGAACCAAACGAGAACAGCTCCTTCTCGTGGTAGAAGTAGTCGTGGCTAGTCGTATACTTGACCGCATGGTTGTCAATCGCATTTGACGCAGCACTTTGTATGGGCAGGTCGCTGCCACCGTCGTGCAGGAAGTAGTAGCCCATTGTTGAGTAGGCATTTATCACGCGTGTAAAACGCTCGGTGCCAAAGCTCATCTTCACTGGACCTTTGCCATAGAAACACAACTTGCCGTTGAGCACCGTCGATGGTATCTGCTTCAGGTCGTCAATAGCTTTACCATCGATGCCCTCATACATCATGTGTCCGCCATCACCATAAATGTGCACTTGATTGATGTTGTTGAAGCCCATGTCCTTGAGCTCCTGCTCGGTGATTTCATACACCCCATTCTCGGGAATGGCAATCTTCACCCATTTACCTGTTGCCAGCTTGGATGTTGTGGCATATTTTGAGGGTGAGTAGGCGTTAGCACATAATGCAACGCAACAGCATAGCATTGCCGCTACGCTGTTACGTACGATAGAGTTGTAATGTTTCTTAATCATTTGTCAGTATAATTCCCTCGCAGGGAAAGTTTTTTCAGTTTCGTACAATTGGGTCGATGACGATAATGTCCTTGGCTGCGGTGCTGCCAAAGTCCACGCCATCGTTGTAATTGCTATAATATCTATATAAACCTGGCTTCACCTTGTGACCTTGCTTGTCGGTGAGGTCCCAAGTTACAGGGAATGTGCTTGGCGTTGAGCTCCACACGATGTTGCCCTGTGCGTTGATGACCTTGAGCGAGATGTCGGTCTTGCTGGTGAAGTTGTTATTTCTCAATTCAAATGTGACTTGGTCGGTCACGGGCTTGTCTTGGGCAATCACCTCGAGTTGCTTGTTGTCATTGATTGCAAACGAGATGGTGCGCGATGCCGAGTTGCCTGCTACATCAAACACTGTGAACGACAGTGTGTGGGTGCCATTGGTTAGGCCCTCGATGGGGTAGTCAATCTCTACATTGTGGCCATCGTTGCTTGTCGAGGCGACTTCCTTGACCAGATAGTAGTTTTGCTTGCCACCGTCGAGCAACAGCTTCATGTTGTTGCCCAGCGAAGCGTTTTGAGTGTTGATGGCTACATCGTCGCTTGCCTTGATGTGAAGCATTGAGCATGATGGAACCAAATCGCCATCGATAAACGACTCGGCAGTGTTCAAGTACATGCTGTCGATCACGGGCGAGTTGTCGTCGACCACTGCAAGGCTCTCGTCATACTGGCCCAGCATGATGTTGTCATAGTTGCCATTGACCATGTCGCCATTGTCGTTGTGGGCATATACTCGTAGCTCGATTTGCTCGTTATTGGCCTTCTCAAAACGGGGCACTACTACCGACCCATGGAATACACCATTTGTCACATGTCCATTAACATTAACGAGAATATCGCGCGGATAGTATATATCGCGTGTAATCGTTTCAAAAAGTGTTGCCTGAGTTGTGGTCTTGAGCAGGCGTTGAGCGTCATACAAAGTGAGAGTTACATCACCATTGTAGTTTTTGTTAACGCTTGTCTTATCGCTATTTAGCACCTCGGCAGTAATGTTGAGTCGTTGCAGCGGACCGGTTGTAACATTGCCTTCACTTTCTTCGCCATTGCTGGTAACTGATGCCACTCTAAATAGTGGTTTTGGGTACTGGATGCGCAGTGCGGGGTCGCCCAGCAGCATGTAGGCCATCTTGTTGCCGTTGTAGCCCGAGCCAAATGCTTGCTTGGCCTGCATGTAAGCATCGCCCAGTGTGCGGGGTTGATTGTCGTTCTCGCCAGCAAACAGTCGCATGACGAAAGCCTTGTTAAGAATGTCGTTCTGGTCGGCCAGTGTCACGCGTGTTGCGCATAGCAAGGCAATTGCTCCACCATCTTTCTTGTGGAACAGGTGCTCTGAAATGCCGCGCTCGTCACTGTCATACCTTGCTGTCTCGCAGGCTGCTGTCGACATGATGGGCAGGTGTGCATAGTTGGTTGTTTGTGCCAGATGGCTTGTCCACAGCTCGCTGTGTGTGATGCTTGTGGGGCTGCCGTGGCCTATGTAAGATACAAAGAACTGTCCGCTTTGCAGATACTCGCTCATGCGGCGTCGAGCGTCGAGTGATACTGCGTTGTCGCCGTAGCGCTGGAACATGTCAACATATACCTTGTTGACATTCAGGTTGGTGGTCTTGAGGCCGTGCAGTATCTCGCTTATGCCCTCGGCTTGGAACTCGTGGATGCCGTTATCGCCATTGTCGGCAATGATGAGTGCGTTGTTGCGCCAGGGGCCGTAGTTGGGCTCGGTTACATACTTGTACAGCTTGTCGACGTCGTCCTTTGCCTCGTCAAGATTGGCAACAGGGTAGCGGCCCACGCCTATGCGCAAGATGTCGCTGAGCAGCGTTGCCTGGCGACCCGACTTGTCGTCGAGCAGTCCAAAGAAGTCGTCGCTGGTATAGGTGTTGTCTTGGTTGTTGCTCACGAGGCTCTGGTAGGTGAGCAGCAGGTTGTCCTTCTTGCTGCACAGGCCGCGGTTATCATATGATCCGTGACCAAAGAGCAGCAGATACTTGAACTTGCTCTTGTCGCGGTCATAGAGCATCTTGCACAGCAGGCGATAAGCCATAACGTCGCGTGTACCTGATGAGAACTCGTTGAATATCTCCTCCTGGTCGACCACTGCTACATCCATGCCGTCGACGGTCTTGTGCAGGTCGGCGATGCGCTGAGCCTGTGGCATGAAATACTTGTTGGTGATGATGAGCATGTCGGGCACTGCCATAGCGTGCAGGTTCTGGTTGCTCACGGGTTCAAACCCTGAAATCTTCTTCAGTGTCTTTGACGGGTCAAATGCGATGAACATGGCCGATGACATGCTGATGTGGGGGCTGAACTCGTAGCCCTGACCATTGCTACTCTGGGCAGTGTTGTACTGCACGAGTGCTGTGGGACGGTCAACTCTCCACACAACTGTTGACGATGTGGCACCGGGGAGCATGATGCAGTCGTTGGCAGTGAGTTTGCTGATACCCATCAGCAGTTGGTTGCTCTCATTATCAACGATTGCATTGTGCTGGTTGTAAGTGATGACACAATAGTCGAGGTTGGCAAAGTTGACTGTCTTAAGCG
>JAGHTV010000328.1 GCA_018065165.1 Candidatus Sodaliphilus fimicaballi
TGTCACCACCATCGGCAAGGATTGACAGAGGATTCATGAAGCGAACGCCAGTAGGATTGAGAATCGCATTGTAGGTCTTAGTCTCCATGATGGGGTCACCACCCTCGGGGTACATGCTCCAAATCATTGAAGCAGCACCTGAACAAACATAACGCTTGCCACTAGGAGTAGTAAGATACAACTCGGGGATGAGTGTAGTAAACTCTGTTGCAAATTCGTCAAGGCTAGTAAAGAATGCTTCGTCGTCGTTTACGTCCTGTAAACGAGTCATGATCATGTGGTGCTCATACTTCTTACCATCGAGGTAAAGAGTGTCGCCTGAGTACTTCATGATATCAAACTCATAGTCGCCCTCGTGACCATAACCCTGCTCGTCGGTTTCAGTCTTTGTTATATCCTCAGGATTAGCAAAGAGGTGGAAAATGGGATTGAAGCTGTTGAAGGTGAGAACAGGACCATTGTCGCCAATAACCTCCCACAAACTCTCTTCAGATGCGAAAACTGATGAGTTATCAACACCCTTAAGGTCACCAATATAAACATTCTTACCAGACATCTGGACAGAGCCATTCTTATTAAAAGTCATGAGGTAAACATAACCAGGCTCGTCAGCATTAGCATAGTATTCAAGCATCCACTTGCCACCCTTGTCGGTGAGGATGTCAGTATAATTCTTTATGGCATGGTCGATGCGAGTTGCAGCATTCTCGTCGAAGATGTCTTCCTCTTCCATCTTGAAGCAAGATGTAGAGATGCTCATAAGCAGCATCGCCAGGAGTGATAATTTTATATATTTCATAATTGTATCGAAATTTTACAAGTGGAACAATTACTTGATGTCATAAACCTGCTTGCGCAGAGCGTTGATGTCGTAGTTGAGCTGACGTTTCTGTACGTTCTCGCGGAGCTTATCGAGGTCAACACCCCACTCGTCCTTTAACCACTGGCGAGCGATTTGAACCTTTTGGTTGATAATCTCTACACCGTCGAGGCCGTCGGTATCGGGTACATCGTAAACATAGATGGGAATGCGGACGCCATTAGCGTCGAGGCGATAACCTGCAGCGTCGCAAATTTCACCCTTCTCGTCGCGATACTTGCCATCAGCATCCTTCTTGATAGCGCCAATACCCTTCTGGTACTCACCATAGAGGTACATGTACTCTACCTCACCAGCAGCATTCTTCTGGAAGCGCACTTGGCTAGCGTAGCAATAATCCTTATCGGCATCGTCACCGCTGTTGTTCTTAGTGTAGTAGTAGCAGAAGAATACAGCGTCGCGCTCGTCCTCGGCGGGAGAAGCCCAACCGCGCTTAGCGAGATCCATCCAAGCAGCCCACTGAGCATCGGTCTTAACGATGTAGTTAGCGATAGTCTCGGCGAAGTCCTCACGGAACTCACTAGATGCATAGTTGCTGAGGAAGCCCCAAGAAGCCACGGGACCATCTTGACGGTCACCCCAGTTGGTGCTGTCATACTTACCCTTAGACAGAGTGTTGAACTCGCTGGGATAAGTCTTGGTCTGGTGCAGGATGTGAGCAAACTCGTGGTGCATAGTCTTGAAGTAGTACTCGTTCATCTGGTTGAAGTCGGTGATGTTCATTTGGTTTACACGGAAGAGCGAAACCTTGATACCACCCTCGGCAAGACCCAGAATCATTGTACCTGATGTGGGGTTGTAAGCAGGAGAACCAATGAGGTGAATGATGCGGGGACCGTAGAGCTTAAGGAAGTCGGGGCCCACAACCTCGTTGTAAGCATCAAACCACAGGTACTTAGTGAGCACTGCCAGGTCAACAGCGTTGCTGTAAGTAGCAGGAACCAAGTTGTAGTTCATATTAGTACCCACGTCTTGCATCTTGTAACGGAAGTCCAAGTTGTAAGGAGTGAGATAGTTGTCGCGCAGGAACTTGTCGAGCTGATAAGTTGCTGATGTGGGATCGAGAGTCTCATCGATAATGGGGAAGATGCTGTTGGGATCCAACTCATCGTCGCTACAAGAAGTGAGAGCCATACCCATTGAGCCTACCAGCAACAGAGACGAAATATAATATTTGAATGATTTCATAATTACTTCTCAGTTTAAAGATTAATTAACCTTAACATAAGCACCCTTAGCCTCGATTGAAGCTGACATTGCTGTATTCTTGGGCTTGCGGTTAGGCTCGAGACCAGCTGAGATAGCTGAATAGGGAACCTCGATAGCGTAACGCATCTCGTCGTCGGCGTAGCGGAGAACGAAAGTATCGTCCTTACCAAACTTGTGGATTACCTCAAGGCCGAGGCGCTTGATTTCGAACCAGCGTTGACCAGTGTGAACCTGCTCGATGCGGCGGAAGTGTTGTACGCACTGGAGATAAGGAACGAGATCCTCAGTAAGTTGATACTTAGTGCTGGGGCAAACCTCATCGATGCGGATGGGCTTAGCGATACCAAACCAGATAGAGTCGCTGTACTTCTCCTTGAGGTCGGTGCGGTCAACATTAGCAACATACTTGTTGAGGCACTTAGTATAGAACTTAACGATTTGATCCTCGGTAAGCTCAGTCATACGGTCGTCACCACTTGTATTCTTGCGGTGCTCCTCGTTCCACACTTGGAGGTCGGCCATAGCGAGATCCTTCTTACCCAGGTAGAAGTAAGCCTCGGCACGGTCGAGCAGAGTTTGCTCGGTTGTGAACTCAGCACGGATACCGTGGCAGTAGCCGATACCGGCAATCTTGTCGGTATACTCAAACTGCTCGAAAGAAGTACCAGCGAAGTAAGTACCATACTCCTGGCCACCTGCAGTACCGCAATAACCGTTGAAGCAAGGCATCATAGAGAATGTCTCCTTAGTACGGCTGTTAGAGTACTTGCAACTTTCCCAAGAGGGGCCAGGGCCCTGGATAGTAGCGCGCTTAGCTGCACGGGTGCAAGCGTAACGGCCACTAGAGACGAAGCGACGCCAGAATGTGGTATAAGTAGTGAAGCACATCCACACGTTGGGACGCTGAATGCTGGTAGCATAGCGGCCGATGTCGCTGATGTAGTAGAAACTGCTGTTAGACCACAGGTCTTGGAGCATTGTGTTAGGATCGTTGCCCTTGAAAGCAGCTGTTGCATACTCAACAACCTTCTCATACTCGCGCTTGTAAAGGTAGAAGCGAGCAGCGAAAGCGTTAGCACTTGCCTTGTTGAAGTGATACTTGGGAGCTTCCTTAGCATCAACAATCAGGGGAAGACCTTCCATGAGGTCCTTCTCGATCATGTCATAGTTATCAGCCAGATTACCACGTTCGTATTGAGGATTAACTGTAGTCTCGGGCTTAGTTACATAGGGTACGCCCTGGATGCCCTTGCTCTTCTCGGGACCGCCATAAGGCATACAGAAAGTGTTAACCAGGATGAAGTAGTGCCATGCACGAGACACGAGAGCCTCACCCTTAACAGCACTGAGTTGAGCCTTCTCATCGGCAGTGAGAGGACCATTGTAAGACGTACCTGTTTCTTCCATTTGAGCAACCTTCTCGAGAACGGCGTTACATACGGCGATAGCGCCATAGCAACCTTCCCAAGTACCGGTGGGAGTATCATTGTCCTGACCCATTGTCACGGCTTCCCACTTGTAGAGCTGATCGTCGGCAGCAGCATAAGAGGGACGGTTGTAGCGTACACCTGCATCGCTGGGTGAGTTGTTATCCATCACGTTGTCGCTTGAGAGCTCACCAACGCAAGCATAGCTTGTGCTTGAGTAACCGTCAACCATGAGCTCAAGGAGTTGCTTGGGCGTGTTGGGGTCAACTCGAGTGTCAGGATTCTTATCAAGGAAGTCGCTGCAAGAACTCAAAGACACCAGTCCAAGAGTTGCTGACATTGCTATATATTTTAACTTCATAGTTGTAATTCCTTATTAAATTAGACAAATTAGAGACCGAAGCGCAGAGTGAATGTGAACTGCTTGGGGTTAGGTGAAGCAACACCACCACTGTTGTAGAACTCGGGATCTTGACCGTTCAGCTTCTTGTCGGCGTAGAGCAGGCAGATGTTGGTAGCGGCAAGCTTGAGTGAAGCGCTTGTGAGCTTGAGGTGCTTGATGAATGACATGGGCAGATCGTAGCTCAGTGAGATTTCCTTCAGGCGAACGAAACCACCGTCGGCGATACGAGCTGTACTGTAGTTGTAAGCACTATAAGCACGACCAATGTAGTTATCGCTGTAAACCTGACGGCGTGAAGCGATAGCGGGAATAGATGTATAAGCCTCGTCGCCGGGCATTACCCAACGGTTCTTGAACTCCTTAGCTGAAGCGTCCATATCACTGTAGCTAGCTGAGAATGTAGGAGTGATACGCAGCTTGTTGCCAAATGCATAAGTCATGAACACATTGAGGTGGAAGCCGTTCCAAGAGAAGTTGTTGCCGAAACCACCAGTGATAGTGGGATCAACTGGACCTTCATACTTGAGGAAGCCGAGGTCTTCGTATTCCTGGAAGTTGATATCCTCGTGAGCCCATACCTCACCGTCGGGACCGTAAACCATAGGAATACCGTGTGAGTCGAGACCAGCGAAGGGCAGAGAGAAGATTGCACGGTGGGGATAACCCTCGAGTGCGAAACCTGTACCAGGAACGAGGTCGATGATACGAGAGCGAGCCAAGAGCTTAGTGATCTTAGTCTGGCTGTAAGAGAATGTCAAGTCGGTAGTCCAGCCGAAGTCGGTGGGCTTAACTTGCTCGAAGTTCTTAGTAGAGATAGTGAACTCAACACCGTGAGAAGCCATCTCGGCAACGTTAGCATACTTGCTTGATACACCACCAACACCCTGAGTGTAGATGCGACCGATGAGGTCATAGTTGTTACGCTTGTACCAGTCAAAAACCAAGTTGATGCGGTTGTTGATGAAACCGAGGTCAACACCGAGATCGAGCTCGTGCTTCTTCTCGTAAGTGAGCTCGCTGTTAGCGAGACCGCTCAGGCTGAGACCAAGCTCCTTTGCTTCAGTTTCCTGACGCCAGGGACGGCTGGGATAGTAGAGAGCCTCGGCGCTTGCGAGTGACATGGGGCCGCTCTCACCAGTAAGTGAATAGCTAGCACGCAACTTACCATAAGAGATTGCACCATTGATGTCTTCAGAGAACTTCTTGAAGAAGTCTTCCTCGAAGATGTTCCATGCACCTGAGATGTTCCAAGTGGGGAGCCAGCGGCTCTGGCGGCTCTTGCCCATGAGGTTAGAACCCTCGTAACGGAATGTACCGTTGATCACATAGCGACCCTTGTAACCGTAGTTAGCGTTAGCGAAGTAAGCCATTGAGCGGCGATAAGTCTTGCTGTCGCTGAAGTAAGCACCATTCTCCTCCTCCATTTGCTTCATGAGCTTGTGGCTTGTGAAGGGGATGTTACCATTACCATATACAAGACCCCAGCCCTCGAATGCTTGACGATAGCGGTCGACCTTCTTAGCCTCCATACCACCGAATACGTTGAGCAGGTGAGCCTTCTGGAAGTTGAGAGTGTAGTTGAAAGTACCGCGGAAGTCATATTGTGACAGAGAGTTCTTGCTGTAGAACAGGATACCACCCTTGGGAAGAACTGACTCGGGAAGAGCGTTCTCGACATCGGGGTCGGTATACAAGTACTTGTTGCTTGAACGAGTGATAGCGTCATCGGGATCTACACCAGCACGGTAAGCCTTAGCTTGGTTACTGTTGTCGGTGATGTAGTGGTTAGTCTCGGCGCCAGTGTAACGGTAAGCACCCAGGAAGTTGAGCTCGAGAGTTTGATTGTCGAGCATGAGGGGCTTGATTTGGAGTTCGCCCTGGAACTTCATATCGCTTACGCCAACATCCATGTAGTTGTTCTCCAACTCGTGGAAGATGTTGAAGTCGGTATAGTTGCGACGATAGTAAGCGTTGGGGTCAAGAGTACGAGCAGTGTTGAGCGCGAAGCTATAGGGGTTGATATCGAAGTCGCGGCGAACCTCACCGTTTACAACGTCGATGTCACGGCTCAGTGTACCGGGAGCCTTTTGCTTACGATAGCTGTCGCTGTTGAGCAGCTTGATCTTGATGCGGTCAGTGAGCTGGTATTGTGCATTACTATTAAAGGTGTAACGCTCAACGCTACTTGACTTGTACCAACCCGGATCGTTCATGATAGAGATTGAAGAGTAGAACGCACCCTTGTCGGTACCACCGCTGATGCTGATAGCGTGGTTCTGCATTACGTTGTCATTGAACAGCAGGTCGAACCAGTCAGTGTTGCGGTACTCAGCCTCGCGCAGGTACTCGTTCATAGCGGCACGAGTATTGGGCAGGGCGTAAGTGCCAGTGATGGGATCGTACTGAGTCATGAGGTTGTACATGCGACCATAGATACCACTTGATGAACCATTGGCCAGTGAAGCAAACTCGAGCCAACCCTTTTGCTCCATCTCCTTGTAGATTGACATCTGCTCTTGTGAGTTAGCGATGTTGTAGTCACGGTAGTTGGGCTTGAGGCGGTAAGTGAACTCACCGGTGTAGTTGAGTGAAGTGTGACCCTTGCGACCTTGCTTGGTAGTGATGACGATCACACCGGCGTTGGCCTGTGCACCATAGATAGAAGTTGCAGAACCGTCCTTGAGGATCTCGAACTTCTCGATATCGTCGGCGTTAAGACCAGCAACGGCTGACGCGATAAGAGTAGTAGCGTCACCACTTGAGAGGTCGTCGGCACTAATCTCGACGTTATCCTCGAGAATGACACCATCGACAACCCACAGGGGCTTAGAGTTACCATAGATAGAAGTTGCACCACGCACGCGGATCTTAGGAGCAGTACCGAAAGTACCAGTTACGTTCTGTACCTGGACACCGGCTGCACGTCCCTCGAGGGCACGGCTGACGTCGGCAACACCGTCGAGCTTAGCCTTGCTAGCATCGACACTTGAAGTCGCACCGGTAAAGAGTCGCTTGTCGACCTTTTGGTAACCAGTGACAACAACTTCGGTAAGTTGTTGACCAGAGGGTTTGAGATTAATAACCATTCCACTCTTACCTACAGCATCGAAATCCTCGTAACCGAGATACTTAACGATGATGTGAGCACCATTGGGCACAGTAAGAGTAAACTTTCCGTCAATATCGGTAGCTACACCATTAGTGGGTTTACCCTTTTGGGTAACAGAAGCTCCGATTACTGCCTCGTTGTTCTCATCAACAACAGTACCACTAACCTTCACCTGCGGCAACGGCCAGAGAAACTACTGAGAGAACAAAGAGCAAAAGTAACTTTTTGAGACTCATAAGCACTGATTTTTTATTATTATATTTTGTTATTTATTTCATATGTTATCAGCACCTACTATACTAATAGACAACTAGAAAGGCCATCGCACCAGCCCACAGTTTAGGGCTAAGAGTCGCGCTGGTCTTCTTAGTATTGGTCTCTTTTTAGATTAGCAGGTTCTTAACATTAATCAGTATTAACGGTGCAAATTTAATCAAATATTTTGAAAATCACAAAGTTTTGTATTAAAAATATAAGAAAAAGTTACCAAAAGTAAAAAATGTAATTTAAATGCATAGTTTTGCTTACATTTTTCCTCCCGGACTGTTAAAATTGCAAGTTCAAAACAAAATGGAGCACAACGATTATTGTACTCCATACATTATATAGAACTAGATATCAATGTTTTACACTTGCGCGGCAAGAGCTTGCCAGAGCGAATCTTGAGGTGTAGGGGCGGTTACATCTACTAAGTTACCGCTCACCGGGTGAATGAAATGGATGCGATGGCTTTGCAGCGATATGCCGCCATCGGGGTTGCTGCGAGGAGCTCCATACTTAAGGTCGCCTTTTATGGGGCATCCTATGGCCGAGAGTTGGGCACGTATCTGGTGCTTGCGTCCGGTGATGAGCTCAATCTCGAGCAGGTGGTAGTTGTCGCCGCTGGCAATGACGCGATAATTGAGCTCGGCCTTGACACTGCCCTTGGTGGGCGACGAAGACACATAGGTCTTGTTATTGGCCTCGCGGCTAGTGAGATAGTGCACGAGGTTGCCAGCGCCCTTGGGCGGACGGTTCTTGACAATGGCCCAGTAGGTCTTGTGCACATCGCCCTTGCGGAAGAGCTCGTTCATGCGCGACAATCCCTTGCTGGTGCGGGCAAAGATTACCAGTCCGCAAGTGGGGCGGTCGATGCGATGAGTGACGCCGCAAAACACATTGCCGGGCTTGTTGTATTTCTCCTTAATCCACTGCTTGACGATCTCGACAAGCGGGGTGTCGCCAGTGCGATCGCCCTGTACAATCTCGCCGGCAGCCTTGTTCACAATAACTATGTGGTTGTCCTCGTAAACTACTTCCATTTACACATTATTATATAATAGGGGCAAAAATCACCCTTCTAGGGTACAAAATTACATAATTTATCGCAAAATGAGATTGTGAATTGAGCATAAATTAGTAACTTTGCGTCATAAGATAAAAAATAAGACTTCTAATAAACAAATTTTTCGAAAAATCATGGCAAATATTCCCGAGTTCAAGTATGCTCCCATGTTTCAAGTGGGTGAAGACAAGACCGAATACCGCCTTCTGACCAAGGAAGGTGTAAGCGTAGGCGACTTTGAAGGCAAAGAAATCGTTAAAGTCACTCCCGAAGCACTTGAGTTGCTGGCACAAGAGGCATTTCACGATGTAGAGTTCATGCTGCGTCGCGAGCACAACCTGCAAGTAGCAGCAATCCTCAACGACCCCGAGGCAAGTGAGAACGACAAGTATGTAGCACTCCAGTTCTTGCGCAATGCTGAGACTGCAGCCAAGGGTGTACTCCCCTTCTGCCAGGACACAGGTACTGCAATCATCCACGGCGAGAAAGGCCAGCAGGTGTGGACAGGCTTTGAGGATGAAGAAGCTCTGTCAAAGGGTGTTTACAACACATTCACACAAGACAATCTGCGCTATTCACAAAACGCTCCCCTCAACATGTATGACGAGATTAACACTCGTTGCAACCTGCCCGCACAGATTGACATTGAGGCAGTTGAAGGCGCTGAATATCGCTTCGTTATGGTAGCAAAGGGTGGTGGCTCGGCCAACAAGACCTACTTCTACCCCATGACCAAGGCTACAATCCAAAACGAGGGTACACTCCTCCCCTTCCTCGTAGAGAAGATGAAGTCGCTGGGTACAGCAGCTTGTCCTCCCTATCACATTGCATTCGTGATTGGCGGTACAAGTGCCGAGAAGAACCTGCTCACAGTGAAGCTCGCTTCAATCAAATATTATGACGAACTGCCCACAACAGGCGACGAGACAGGCCGTGCATTCCGCGACATCGACCTGGAGCAGAAGCTGCCCGTTGAGGCTCACAAGATAGGCCTGGGCGCACAGTTTGGTGGCAAGTATATGGCACATGACATCCGCGTGATACGTCTGCCCCGCCACGGTGCATCATGCCCCATCGGTATGGGCGTAAGCTGCTCGGCCGACCGCAACATCAAGGCTAAGATCAACAAGGACGGTATCTGGCTGGAGAAGATGGATTGCAATCCCACTGAGCTGATTCCCGAAGAACTCCGTCAACCCGGCGAGGGTAGCAACGGCGTAGTTATCGACCTGGACAAGGGTATCGATGCTGTACGCGCTGAGCTCACCAAGTATCCCGTTAGCACTCGCGTTAACCTTAAGGGTACAATCATCGTGGCTCGCGACATCGCTCACGCTAAGCTCAAAGCACGCCTCGACGCAGGCGAAGGTATGCCTCAGTACTTCAAGGATCACCCCATCTTGTATGCTGGTCCCGCTAAGACTCCCGAAGGCTATCCCTGCGGCTCAATGGGTCCCACAACTGCTAACCGCATGGATCCATACGTTGATGAGTTCCAGGACAATGGCGCATCACTCGTGATGATTGCC
>JAGHTV010000069.1 GCA_018065165.1 Candidatus Sodaliphilus fimicaballi
GGTCACAGGCATGCGATACATCTCAATCTCGTACCACGGCACAAATATTGCCACCTTGTCGCCACCGTCGGCCTTGGCTCGTATCCACTCGTTGTGGAAGAAGTTGCCCACGCCATTGGCCGTCGATTCATAGACGACAACCGTATCGGGCATCAGGGAGACGGTGCCGCTCACGCTGCGCACCACATCGTCGGGCGAGTGCATGGGCGTCGATGCCCAGAAGGCGACCTCGGTAAGGTGAGCCATGGCCAGGTCGTAACCACGCACGGCGTCCTCGCTGCGTGACGACCCTAGCACCAGTAGGCAGTCGCGTCCGCATAACTGCTGCACCGTGCTCGAACCCTCGAAGTTGCGAAACTGCAGTTTCACGCTGTCGTCGATATACTCGCTGGGGTAATTGCTGAGCAGGGTGTTGTACATACGCTTTATGGCGTGTGAGGCTTGACGCAAGTGTCCGCATATGAGGCTGTTCCACTGCTTGTGAATAACAATCTGCATCCACGCCATGTACATCTGCACCAGCGTGGAGCCACCCCACTGTCGAGCCTTGAGCAATATCACGCGTACGGGCTTGCCTGCCGTGCGTTGCTGCTCCATTGCCGCGAGCAGGCGACGCTGTGGAGCGTTGAGCACAAACTTGATGTTGCGTGCCGAGCGTTTATCCTTGATGGTTGCACACGATGCGGCCCAGAACTCGAAGTCATACTTCACTCGCAGACGGTTGAGCTCGAGCGTGGGCAGCGAGATGCAGTGAGGGTGATCACGCACCATTGCCCGTGGCAACCACAGGTCGCCACAACGCACACGCTCGCCCTGACAACCCTCGCCAGTGAGAGGATTGTAGGGGTAGGAAAGAGCCCGATTGCGGCGTTCGTTTTCAGCTATTATGTTTTTCATTAAGATATTAAGATATTAAGATATTAAGAGGTTAAGGGGTTAATAGGTTAAAGTTTGCGTTTGCGTTTGCGTTAGCGTTTGCGTTAGCGTTAGCGTTTACGTTTGCGTTTTCGTTAGCGTTTTTCTCGACGTTGAAACGTCGAGCACACTGCCGTTTACGTTTGCTTTATTTACCACAGATTTACCAGATTGTTTTTTCTATTTTTGGGAATTTATAAG
>JAGHTV010000397.1 GCA_018065165.1 Candidatus Sodaliphilus fimicaballi
ATAGCGCTTGTCGCTATGTTAATAACCCCGTACAAGCGAGCTTGCGAGTGCAGTGCGGGGATATAGAAATGCTGGCGAAGCCCTACCGCTCTCCCCGCAGGGGGTCTAAATCATCAGCTAAGGTTCCCTGAATTAATGTTGTAGCGTCATCCAGATCCTCTGTGAGGTTCTTATATATTGTCTAACCAATACTCATGTGCATATACGAGGTATATGACCTAAAACACCAACCTAGGGAATCTTACTTTTTCCTTTATTTACCCGCATTTATCCTCTATTTACGGATAAAAACAAATTTGTTTTCATAAATTCAAAATTTTATTTTGTAAATCAAAAAACTATTTGTATCTTTGTGAAAAATTAACTTATACTCTTATGAATAACAAATTTATGGCCCGTATTGCTGGTGTTGCGTTTACATTTGCAGCATTAACAAGTGCAACTAGTTGCTCTATGTTTCAGCAAAATAATTTGCCTCATTTCTCTGGTGAAGGAAAATGTCCCGTTTGCGGTACAATTATCTCTAAGCATCCTGCAACTCAACAATCAACCGTTGACAAATCATTCTTGCAAGAAATTCTCAACAAGGATTACTCAATCAAGGAGTATAAGTTTGAGGAGCCTAAGCGCATGGAGTGGAAGGATGATACAATCACTGAGACTCAAGAGAACTTGGTTCCATTCTTCAAGACTAAAACGGTACGTGGTTTCAATAGTATATTGCCTGTAAGTGTTGTTGTCGACAACACCATCAACGACATTTTCTTGTATTTTGTTGACGGGCCCGATAATGTTCCTGGTGCTTTGCGATTGCGTCTGCAATATTATGCCGATGATCCTTTGAACTACAACGATATGGTATTTACAGTTGATGGATTTGACTATAAGTTCCATCCCGTTAATATCCAGCGTGGTCATGGCGAAGGCGTGATGATATGGGAAAATAGTGATGACGAACTTAAGGTTGCCGATAAAGACCTCGTATATGCTCTCTCACATTGTCAGTATTGGACACAAGTTAAGTTGCATGGCGACGACAACATGGTTCATGTAAAACAAATCACTAAAGAACAGCTTGCCGACTTCAAACGCACAGTTCAACTGTTCCTGTTGCGTGGCGGTAAGTTTGCAGAATAAGACTTTTGCTTATTAATTAATACTTAAATGAGGGTGTTTCTGTTACAAGGAACATCCTCATTTTATGTACTTAAAGTTATAGTTTAACTTTAACCACCTTATTGATTAAGTGATTTTATGATAACGTTATAAAAGTAGGTTTGATCACATAAATATTGTAACACAATCTTCTCATTGATGTAATCTTTTTGAAATATCGGTGGGTTTATTTTGCAGTATAAAATGTCAAAGATATGGAATCTGAAAAACTGCAAAAACGATTGTACAGCCTTGGTGATTTTTTCCGGTGGGTATGGATAGTGATAGCTGCGATATTATTGATCTATGGTCTGCTTTAGTTATCTATAAGTCATCAATGCACAGATAATGATGTGGCGATTTGCTACATACTGACAATTGAGTTGTTTATTTAGTCATTTGGGCAAAAGCCCCTAAAACAATCGGGAGTGAACCGGCAACTAGTCCACATAGTGTGGGGCTGAGCCAGTTTACTCCTGCCATATTCATGACAAGCATTGTCGCAACTGATGTTATCATCGATACAATAATATAGCGTCCGCCTACGCGCCTACGCATGAAGAACACGCATCCCAAGGGTATTAGTATGCTGCCTGCACGCAGCCCCAAGCTCATGAAGCCTAGGTCGTTGATGAATGTGCCTGTCATCAAGAGCGATGCTAGTAAAGCCATTGACATGATTACAACAAGCGTAATGCGTACTAGGATTGAACTCTGCTCAAGTGGACGTTGTAGCAGGTCGCGTACAACGATTACGCTACTGCCCAGTGCGATGCCGGTGCAGCCGCCTATCACTGTTACCAGCAAGGTGCCCATGACTACGCCTCCTAACCAGTGTGGCAAACAGTTTAGGGCAAATGCCGGGAATGCTGTGCTAGCTGCATCTATCGTTCCGCATGCCTGCATATACATGCCCACAAGTGTGCAAGCAATTCCTATTGGCGGAATTAACACTGCACTTAATAATGCTCCTCGTCTGGCGACAGTTTCTGTACGTCCAGCCCATATTGCCTGAGCGTAGCTTTGGGTTGCAACCACACCCAGTATCATCGACAGCGCCGAGTTGAGGTCGGTGGACAGGCCTCGATTAAATGGATTGAATTGTGATATGTCAAAGTCTGACAATCCGTTCGTATTATAGAGTACTACACTACCGCTAACTATGCATGCTGCATATAGCAGAATGAGCTTGGCTACACCGCCTTTTCCTGCTCCCATCATACCGCCCATTACTACGTAAATGAGCATAATAATAGTACCCGTTATAAGTGCTACAAGCAGTGAACATGGCACAATTGCGCGTATCAGGGCGGCACAGGCCAGCTGCTGAGCCACGATGCTGAAAAACATGCCAAACAGGCTTAATATAGAACCTGTTACTTCGGCCTTCTTGCCAAATCGGTGTCCTACAATCTCAAGCAGCGTGTTGCAATTTGTTTCTCTCAATAGAGGGGCCATAAAATATAGTAGCAGGCATCCTAAAGCCGATCCTAGCGTGAACCAGATGCCCGAGAAACCAAACTTATAGCCCATTTCGGCCGTACCGATAGTTGCTTGTCCACCCACGAGAGTGCCAATGATTGCACCCGCCACAATCCAGGGTCCTGCTTGTCCTTTAGCAGTCGCAAAACCCTTCTTGTCGTGAGCCGATGTTGCACCGATGCCCATAATCAAGACCACCGATAGCACTATCATAACTATATGTACAGTCGTAATCATAGTGCAAAATTACTCAAAATTTTCAAGGATAAGACTATAATTGTAACTATATTGTTTGTACAATTAGTAGCTTTAGGTATTTTCGCCTTTGTGATTTGGCGTTTTTTGTACATCGAGTGGCTCTATTTTTGTACAACAAATTGTTGCATAACAATAAAGCCCTGCTCAGTTGAGCAAGGCTTCGATTGTTTTAATTCTTTTACTCTTCAGCCGAGTGATCAGATGAGAGTAACTTCAACCTCAGTTTCAGTCTCGTTTACATTAACTTTACCCTCGCGAGCAAGCCAGCCGATAGCTGCGTAAACCTCTTTTTCTTTAAGCTTAGTTGCCTTCTTAAGGCCCTTAACATTGAGTGTGCCTTTGGCGTCAT
The DNA here is from genome assembly GCA_018065165.1 of Candidatus Sodaliphilus fimicaballi. Lineage (GTDB taxonomy): Bacteria > Bacteroidota > Bacteroidia > Bacteroidales > Muribaculaceae > Sodaliphilus > Sodaliphilus fimicaballi. The sequence goes on from JAGHTV010000397.1 coordinate 3,245, forward strand.
TGAGGGCGTTCCATACGGCACCAGCCCATAAACCAATTGTTTCTACGTTCATAATAAAAACTATTTAAAATTAAAAGCGTTGCAAAGGTAACAAATTATTGCTTTTTAACCAAATTGTATTGTACCTAATGATATACTCAGCATTGTGCAACCGATTGCATAAATCCGATTTCTAAAAGTTAAAATCTACATTAAGTCGTGTTCTGTATCAAATCTTCTAATAAATATTTGATATATATCAGTAAAATGTTCATAATTAGTAAAATAAAGGCGAATTTGTTGCTTTGATATATTCATTGTTTGCTTTCTTGATTATAATTGTTAAGAAGGATTGAGGAATTTGAGTAGTTGAGTATTTTCTTTTCCGTAGGAAAAAGAGATGAAATTAACTTGTTTTTTTGTTGAATTGTTTGTATTTTTGTAACATGTTGGTTAACTCTTTAGAGTTAATAGCATATAGGAAGAATAGTATTTTGGTATAACTTCCGTATTTTGGTTCACTCAAGTGGCTCATGTGCAGTGCTGTACAGGGTTGAGAATGTCTTAAGAGAAATAAGACTTGAACCAATTTTAACCTCGGGCAGCTTTGTGTTGTCTGGGTTTGGGGAAGTTATATTCTATACTGAACATTTCAAAAAAGTGGAAAAAACTGGCGAACTTAACTGGTATGCATTCAGAATGCGTGGTCGGTCACCTCGCGAAGCGCAACAACTTGCTGCTCGCGAAGGTTTTGACACTTACTATGCGTTACGCAAATTTTTAAAGAACGATTCATATGAAACATCGGCCGAGGAAGCGTTTGACGAGAAAGCTCTCATGCCCACCGTCATTTTTGTTCGCTGTACTGTCGAATTCGCACTCAGGATGCGTAACAATTACGTCATGTGGCCTTTCTGTTTGCCAGGTTCAAGAACAGTATGTCCAATTAGCCAGCGTGAGATGGAAATCTTCCGTGCCACAGTCGAGTCAGGTTGTCGCAACCTAGAAGTCATAGATCTAGAGTTGGTAGTGGGAGACAAAGTGCGAGTCCTCGACGGCATGTTCAAGGGCCAGGAAGGCCACATCGTCAAGATCCGCGGTGACAAACGCTTCGTCGTCACCATCCCCGGCGTCGTCGCCCTCGCCACCATCTACATCCCCCGCCACCTCCTCACCCCCGCGTAAAGAGCATCTTCCAAACTAAAATATGCTTTTAATACAGAGCGTTTTAAATACAGATATCATAGTTGTTTATGGCGTATAATCAATTAAAAACAGGTGCTGTCCTGAATTATATTATTTTGGGACTTAACGCTATTACAGGATTGGTTTATACACCGTTTATGCTTCGTATGATGGGGCAAAGTGAGTATGGAATATATGCTTTAGCTAGTTCCGTAATTGCTTATTTGTCGATTTTGGATTTTGGTTTTGGAAACGCTATTATTCGATATACTGCAAAATATAGAGCAGATGGTAAACTTAATGAACAGTACAGTTTGTTTGGTTTATTTACAATCTTATATAGTCTAATTGGTCTTATTTGTCTAGTAGCAGGTGTAATAGTTGTTTGTAATGTTGATTTGATTTTTGGAACTACAATGTCCATTATTGAATTAAAGCGGACAAAAATAGTTCTGATGCTAATGGTGCTCAATCTTGGTTTTTCTTTTCCGTTGAGTATTTGGGGTGGTATTATAACTGCATATGAAGAGTTTGTGTTTTTACGAGTTCTTCAAATATTTAGAATTATATTAAGTACCATTGTAATGATAGCTCTTTTATATGTCGGATATAAAGCTATTGCAATGGTAGTTGTAAGTACGATTTTTAATTTTTTTATTCTTGGATTAAATTACATATATGCAAAAAATAGAATCTCGGTAAAAGTATCTTTTAAGAATTTAGATTGGTCTTTACTCAAGTCGATATCCATATATAGTTTTTGGATTTTCTTGAATATTATCATGGATCGTATTTATTGGAGTACCGGGCAATTTGTTTTAGGAGCTGTTAGTGGTACTGCAGCTGTTGCTGTTTTTGCTGTTGCAATCACATTTGTCGGGATTTATATGTCTTATTCAACAGCTATTTCAGGCGTTTTTCTGCCTAGACTGACAGCGATTGTTTGTAAACCCGATTGTGAAAAGGAGGTATCTGATACATTTATTCGGATAGGTCGCATTCAATTTATACCAATGAGTTTGATTTTATCTGGATTTATTGTGTTTGGACATCAGTTTATTATGTTTTGGGCAGGGAAAGAATACGAAGAAACTTTCTATATAACGCTTTTGTTGTTTTGTGTGTTGTTCATTCCATTAATTCAGAATATTGGAATAACAGTATTGCAAGCTCGTAATCAAATGAAATTTCGCTCAATAGTATATTTCATAAATGCAGTTGCAAGTTTACTATTTCAAATTCCGCTAGCTAAGTTTTACGGAGGAATTGGTTGTGCTATTGCAATTTCTGTTGCGTTGATTATTGGGCAAATA
>JAGHTV010000115.1 GCA_018065165.1 Candidatus Sodaliphilus fimicaballi
ATTGTAAATAACCAAATTTACAATATATTGATTTATTCAATTTGGTTTATACAACTCGCAAAGGTATATTTTTTTGACGAAAGACGAATCGCTTCGCCACGAAAAACGAAAAACTTTTTTACATCGACTTATCCCTTCGAGCCAAACAAATTCACATTGCAGACAAAATAGGTTACAAAGTCTAGAGGGACGAGTACTTTTAGGCTAATAAACTTTGTTTATTACATAATTTTTATTAAATTTGCAGTGCAAGTAACATTAAAATCAGAAGAATACTTTTACGATAAAAATGCAATATTATATCGAGCGATTAAATTATTGGACTCAATAAACTGATGAGCAAATATTTATTTGACATAAAAGTCTTTTAAATATTCGCTACACAGGTATGAGTTTCCCGCAATGATAGCATTATTGCATCTAACAAGAGAAACAATTCTGAACAATTCACATTTTTTAGACCAACAACGAAAATCATTAAACATATGTTTGACAACCTATACAAATTCATTAGAAGTCGCTATCTAAGTTCAGTAGTAGTCATGGGCCTGGATTTAGCAGTTTCGTTTCTGGCTTCACTTATTGCGATAACGCTAGTAAAACTATTCCTGATTCCGTTTGAGGGATTCAGGTATTTCATGGCGCTGTACCTTGTGGCATCAATTGTTGTGTCTGGTATATCGTTCTATGGCATGAGAACTCACCACTCAATCATTCGCCACATGAGAATGCGTGAGGTTGCCAAGCTGATGTCGGTATCTACAGTCAAGGTGCTCTTGTTGTTGTTTATCACAATTCTGCTGCCAGAAGTGTCATTGCATGACCCATCGATGATTGCAATATGGCTGCTCGACTTCCTGCTCACTGCATTTGGTCTGGTAGGAATGCGTGTAATCATGCTTGTAGTGTATAGCGTATTGCGTGGTAATGCACGTTCAAGAAAGTCCATTGAGAACATCCTTGTTTACGGCACAGGCGACAAAGCAGTATCTCTTGTTCCACGCTTGCAGAATTCAAATAAATACCGCATTGTAGGTTTCTTGTCTTATGGCAAGGAGTTAAAGAACCACACAATGGCCGGATTACCTGTTTACTACTTTGAGGACAAAGAGGGATTCTTCTATGTATCACAGCACAAAGATGTAAGTTCGATAATCTTTGCTCATCGCGATGAAGCACGACTTGAGGAAGACCGCCTGATGCACTATTGCACAGAGAAAGGCATTAAGACACTGTATGCACCAAGTGTGGACGACGTTAGCCTTACTAACTCTTCTATTCGCGAGATAAAGATTGAAGACTTACTTGGTCGTCCCGAGATTAAAATCTCGATGGATGAGATTATAGCAAACTTCAAGGACAAAGTTGTCATGGTAACTGGTGCAGCGGGCTCGATAGGCTCGGAACTTTGCCGCCAGCTCGCGACATTTGGCATCAAGAAGCTTGTTCTCTTTGACAACGCAGAGACTCCAATGCACAATTTGCGCCTAGAGCTTGAGGAGAAATACCCATCACTGGACTTCATCCCTGTGATTGGCGATGTACGCATAGAACGCCGCCTTGACTTTGCATTCCGTCAACACCACCCTCAAGTAGTATTCCACGCTGCAGCTTACAAGCATGTGCCCCTGATGGAGGAAAACCCCTGTGAGGCAGTGCTCGTTAATGTGGCAGGTTCACGCTTTGTTGCCGACAAGTGTATCGAATACGGCATTGAGAAGATGGTGATGATTTCGACCGATAAAGCTGTCAACCCCACCAACATCATGGGTTGCACCAAGCGCTTGGCAGAAATTTATGTACAGAGCCTTGGACTTGCCCTGGAGCAGGGTACAAAGCAGGGGAAGACCAAGTTTGTGACGACCCGTTTTGGCAATGTGCTTGGTTCAAATGGTTCGGTAATTCCCCGTTTCCGCGACCAAATAGCTAATGGTGGTCCCGTAACTGTTACACATCCCGAGATTACTCGCTTCTTTATGACAATCCCCGAGGCTTGCCGTCTCGTCATGGAAGCTGCTACAATGAGTACCGGCAACCAGATATTTGTATTTGACATGGGTAAATCGGTTAAGATTGCCCATCTGGCAAAACGCATGATTGAACTTGCAGGACTGGTTCCTGACAAGGACATCAAGATTGAATACACAGGACTTCGTCCGGGCGAAAAACTGTATGAGGAAGTGCTCAGCAATAGCGAAAACACTATCCCAACTGATCACGACAGAATACGCATAGCCAAGGTACGCGAATATAACTACAACGATGCGACTCAAGTAATGACAGAGCTTGAGAGCTTGAGTCGTGGTGTAGACATCCCCAACACTGTGCGTTTGATGAAACGCACAGTACCCGAATTCAAGTCAAAGAATTCTCCTTATGAGATTTATGACAAGGAATTTGAGTACTAATTATCAAAAACGCTAATAACACTTAATTTTTTCATGAATATATTGCTTACAGGTGGCGCAGGATTCATTGGCAGCCACACAATCATTGAGTTAGATAAAGCTGGTCATACAGTTGTAGTAGTTGATAACTTTGTAAACTCTCAGCCCGAGGCCCTGAAGCGAGTTGCTAAAATCATAGGTCACGAGGTACCATTTGTTGAAGCCGACATACGTGACCGCGACGCGATGGAAAAACTCTTTACCGAGAACAAGATTGATGCAGTAATCAACTTTGCAGGACTCAAAGCCGTAGGCGAATCGGTAGCAAAACCTCTCGAGTACTACGAGAACAACATGAATGGAGTGTTTGTACTTGTTGATGTGATGCGCAATCACGGTTGCAAGAACATCATCTTCTCAAGTTCGGCAACAGTATATGGCGATCCCGCTATCATACCTATCACTGAAGATTGTCCCAAAGGCCAATGCACAAATCCTTATGGCTGGACAAAGTCTATGCTTGAGCAAGTGCTGATGGATGTACAGAAGGCTGACAACGAATGGAATGTGGTGCTGTTGCGCTACTTCAACCCTATTGGTGCACACGAGTCTGGCCTCATTGGCGAGAACCCCAATGGCATTCCCAACAACCTGATGCCTTACATCACACAAACCGCTATTGGCATACGCAAGGAGCTGGGTGTATTTGGTGATGACTATGACACTCCCGACGGCACAGGTGTACGCGACTACATCCATGTAGTTGACTTGGCAAACGGTCATGTTGCAGCATTGCAAGCAATAGAGCGTAACTGTGGCCTAGCAATATACAACCTGGGTACAGGACACGGCTACTCGGTACTTGATGTTGTTAAGGCATTTGAGAAGGCTAACGGTCTCAAGGTGCCCTACTCTATCAAGCCTCGTCGCCCGGGCGACATCGCAACTTGCTATTGCAACCCTGCCAAGGCCAAAGAAGAACTCGGTTGGGAAGCAAAATTTGGCATCGAGGAAATGTGCCGCGACAGTTGGAATTTCCAGAAAAATAACCCTAAAGGTTACGAAGCATAAAATTTTACACATGCTATGAGAAAGTATGAGGACTTGCAAATAGCAGTTGCTGGCACCGGCTACGTGGGCTTGAGCATAGCGACTTTGCTGGCACAACACCACAAAGTCACAGCCGTTGATGTGATTCCCGAGAAGGTTGAGAAGATAAACAAGCGAATCTCACCCATCCAGGATGAATACATCGAGAAATACTTTGCTGAAAAAGAGTTGAACCTCACAGCAACGCTCGATGGAGCATCGGCCTATCGTGATGCCGACTTTGTGGTCATTGCCGCCCCAACCAACTATGACCCCGTCAAGAATTTCTTTGACACACATCACATCGAGGATGTTATTGACCTCGTACTCAGCGTTAACCCCGACGCGGTGATGGTAATCAAGAGTACCATTCCCGTGGGTTATTGCCGAAGCCTCTATGTGAAGTATGCCGCTAAGATTCAAGCAATGGGGCCAACTGCAAAGTTCCGCCTACTATTCTCTCCAGAGTTCCTACGCGAGAGCAAGGCTCTGTATGACAACTTGTATCCCTCACGCATAATCGTGGGTTATCCCAAGGCCATTAGTGGTCAAGAATTTGCCGAGGAGAACAGCATTATCATGAAGATTGCTGGCAATCACATGGCTGATTACGCAAAGACATTTGCGGCCCTATTGCAAGAAGGAGCTATCAAGCCCGAGATTGACACTTTGTTCATGGGAATGAAAGAGGCCGAAGCCGTCAAACTGTTTGCCAATACCTATCTTGCACTACGCGTTAGCTACATCAACGAGCTTGACACCTATGCCGAGGTCAAGGGCCTTGACAGTGCAGCCATCATTCAAGGCATCGGCCTTGATCCTCGCATCGGGACGCACTATAACAACCCAAGCTTTGGTTATGGCGGCTACTGTTTGCCTAAAGACACCAAGCAATTGCTTGCCAACTATCAGGATGTGCCTCAAAACATGATGACAGCCATAGTGGAGAGCAATCGCACTCGCAAAGACTTTATCGCTGACCAAGTGCTGAAAATGGCAGGCTGGTATGATTACTCAACACAAAACCAGTTTGCCGGCAGTCGTGAGGCAGTCACCATAGGCGTTTATCGCCTAACGATGAAGAGCAATAGCGATAACTTCCGCCAGAGTTCTATCCAAGGCGTGATGAAACGCATCAAGGCAAAAGGGGCAAATGTTATCATTTACGAGCCTACGCTTAATGATGGGGACACATTCTTTGGCAGTTTAGTCGTTAACGACCTTGAGAAATTCAAAGAGCAATCACAAGCAATCATAGCAAACCGTTATGATGCATGTCTTGAGGACGTAAAGAGTAAAGTATACACTCGCGACATATTCCGTCGCGATTGATGAATCAAATCAACCAGAAAAAGTTGATTAGAACAAATGATATTTTGAATTAAGATTATGGATAAAATACGCGAGAAGGTTGCATTAATCACAGGTGTTACTGGACAAGACGGCAGCTATCTGTCAGAGTTCCTGCTCGAGAAGGGATATGAGGTGCATGGCACCATTCGTCGCAGTTCGGTTGACTTCAGAGAGCGCATTGCTCATCTGGAAGGAGAACCACACTTCCACCTGCACTATGCTGACATGAGCGACTCGATGTCGCTGGTTAAGCTGGTAGACAAGGTACAGCCAACAGAAATCTACAACCTTGCAGCACAAAGTCATGTGCAGGTAAGTTTCGACGCACCCGAGTTTACTGCCGATGTTGATGCCGTTGGCGTTCTCCGTATCCTGGAGGCTGTCCGCACGAACCACCTCGAAAAGACCTGCCGTATCTATCAGGCTTCTACCTCCGAACTCTACGGCAAGGTCGAGGAGGTTCCTCAGAACGAGAACACTCCTTTCCACCCCTACAGCCCTTATGC
>JAGHTV010000482.1 GCA_018065165.1 Candidatus Sodaliphilus fimicaballi
GATAGCAGTGGCATCACCAGATATACGCCTATGAGCATATATACAAACCACAAGTGGCCGGCTGCGTAGTTGAAGTTGAGTAGCAGCGACTTCAGGTTGTCAACGGGCTCGCCCCAATACAGCGCATAAACTACCGACCACAAGGCAAATGGCACGAGTATCCTCACTGCCCTGCGCTTGAAAAACTCGCATGTAGAGTAGTGCAGTGGGAACTGCAAGTAACTTGATGCAATAATGAATAGCGGCACGCACATCCTCACCATCGAGTCAAAGGCTGCACTCCACCACATGTCGGCACGAGTCATGATTTGGGCTCCGTCACCACCTAGGTAAAACGGTTCGGTGCTGTGTACTACCATTACCATGAAACACGCCATCACGCGCATCCAGTCTACCCACACCTCACGGTTGTTGCTTGTTGTCAATTCCATTTTCGTTATTCCGTTGTTTTGAGTGACTCTTGTGTATGAGTCTAGGTTTATTTATTAGCATCATGCCTCCCACTAGTATTGCTACACCGGCGATGGCCATCAGGGTGATGCGTTCGCCCAATACCACGGTAGATATAATCATAGTGAAAGTGCTTTGAGTGTAGATGATGTTGGTCGATTTCACCACACCCACCTTGGGCAATATCCAGTTCCACACTAGGTAGCACCCCATCGAAGCCACCAGTCCCAGCCACAGCAGGTTGCCCCATACTATGGGTTGCGACAGTATCGCTCCCGATACCTGGAGGGGTTCAACCAGTATAAACCATGGGACAATGGTGAGCAGACCGTAGCCAAACACCTTGCGTGTGACAAACCTGGCGTCATAGCGGTTGCCCAGTACCTTCATCATGAGCGAGTAGAATGCCCATGTGAGCGATGCCGTCAGGGCCAGCGTGTCGCCCACGGGGTTAAGGTGCAAGATGAATCGGCCATTGAGCACCACCAGTACAAGGCCAGCAAAAGCGATGAGCGACCCTGCGACCTGCAGGCGAGTCATGCGTTCCTCGCGGTAGAATATCGACAGCAGCAGTGCCGTCATCAGTGGGGTAGTGCCCACAAGGATGGCGACATTGGACGCGGTTGAGAACTTCAATGCCATATTCTCGGTGAGGAAGTATAGCGAGCCGCCCATGATGCCCATCAGCACCAGCATCAGCTCGTCACGCCACGAGCGAGCGCACAGCCTATTGTGTGACAGAGCCACCATGCATAGGTAAGCCATGGCAAAGCGATACACAAATATGTCGGCAGGCATCATGCCATGCGACAGCAACACCTTAGACGAGACAAAAGTCTCGGCCCATATTGCCACGCACATCACAGCCAGAACCGTGAGTACCCATTTATGCCTTGTCACTTTACCTGCAATATCCATGCTACTTTACTATGGTTTTATAGTCCCTGCTTATTGCGTTTAAACATCTGATTCACATTTGAATATATGATAAATACTCCTAGCGTAAACAAAAAAACAATGATAGGGCATAAATCATTATACCAGGACGCATCAAGATAAAAATCCAACACCCTATACACAGCTAGATGATAAATATAAATGAACGAAGATCCTTTCTTTGCTATCTGTGCTAGAACTTCGTTTTTAAAGTTATACCTAAAGCAAAAGAAGAATATTGCCATTACTAATACTGGTGTAAAGATGAAATGTTCTTTTGCTTTTTCAGTATATAACGCCTCAATCCCAATTAGGCAAGATGATACTATAATTATTGACATCAGTACCATACAGGAGGGGGTGATTTTATTTATTTCCGTTTGGCTTAACAAATATCCCATAAGCATATAAGGAAGCCCCAAGAACCACACCGAGCGAATATAGTTAGGACTCAAATAATAGGAGATAATGACATTAGCAAGTAAAAGAACTATAATAACTAATATCTGTTGCCAGCTATTTGTAATCTTGACTATTGGCTTCATAAACAAGACACCATATATTAGCGCCAACAAGAACCACAGGTGATAGGTTGCTGCTAAAGGAAACGCATTGAATAACAGGCAGAGTATGACATTATAAGTGCTATTGGGCAATTGCAGTGAAGAAGGTTTGAAAAGATATGAAATAGGGAGATATATCAGCACCGCAACAA
>JAGHTV010000307.1 GCA_018065165.1 Candidatus Sodaliphilus fimicaballi
CGCTGTGTGACGACGGCAAGTTGTTTAATCCTGTGGAGTATGACAAAGAAACAGGATTAGGCCTGCAAATAGTGAGAGGACTGGCAACCGCAATAAGTTACGACACCATCTTTAACCAGAACGTCGTAACAATCACCATCAAGAAATAAGATTTCGTTTCAACCGCATAATCTGGGCACATAATTTTGTGTGATATGGGTGTAAAAAAAATAATTGTCATCTGGAGATAAGTCCAGATGACATTTTTTTATTCTCTATCGTGAATATTCTAGTCCTGATCAATCCTCAGCCTCTTCGTTGATGGGAATCTGACGCTTGAACACTTCCTTGAATGTGATAAGTGTCTCGCTGCGGCCCAGACCCATCTTGAGGAACTTGTCGTGGATGACGCTCAACAGGTGGTCGTTGTTCTTAGCGTAGAGCTTGACAAACATATCATACTTACCTGTGGTGAAGTAGCACTCTACAATCTCGGGGATTGCCTTGAGACGGTCTACAACCTCGTTGAACTTTGAGGGGTCGTTGAGGAAGAATCCGATGTAAGCACATGTGTCATAACCTACAGTTGCCGGGTTGATGAGTGTGATTGAACCATTTATCACGCCCATGCTGTAGAGCTTCTGGATGCGTTGGTGAATTGCAGCACCCGATACATTGCATGAACGAGCAATCTCGAGGTAGGGTTTTCGCGCGTTGAGCGAGAGCATTTTTAAGATCTTATAATCTAGCGAATCTAACTTTAAACTTGCCATATCAATTAGTTTTTGTGTTGTTAATATCGTAATTTAAGTGTATTGAGGTTGTAATATAAAACCTATGGGTTTGCCCCAAATGGGCATTATCTTCTTAATACGCTACAAAGATAAGTAAAAAAACTGATACATATTATAGTTTGTAATAAAAAATATCTAAAAAGGTGTTTTTTTTTAGTAATTGTCATGTTACACATTGTTATGCTTGTGTCTCAAATGGCATTAAAATTGGTCTATATGTATTACAAGAGATGAACAAAGTAGTCAAAATTTCGGGTGCTTAAAATCAAAATGTCAAAAAGTGACACATAAATAAGAAAAAATGCCAGCAATTTGTTTGCTGGCATTACTTATAGTAAGTAAAAGTGTGTAACTGATACTATTATTTTGAATAGGTGCGAGTGATGGTCATTTGTGGTGCACCATCCAGGGTTATCTCGGCCTTAGTGATGCGACCTTTAGAGTCGATGCTGTAGTTGACCTTGCGTTCATGTACCACTGCTCCTTCTTGCATCTCGTTGATGCCTATGAGGTACCTCTTCATTGTTGCGCTGTCGTAGTCGTAGAGGTAGCGGAATACCTTGCCGCCTACTTCCTCGCGTATGATGTAGCCATCGTTGTAAACTAGTGTGCGGCTCGACTTGCCTGCTTGCGAAACCATTTTGCTCAATGCGCCATACTCGTTGTAGGCAAACTGCCAGCGACTCTCGTCAATGGCAATTGACTGCAGTTTGTCCTTGTCGTTGTAGGTCACTTCGCTCTGGCTGGGCTTTTCGCCGCTCATCTTGCAACTCTTCAAGGCATAGCCATGGAGGTTGTCGTAGCCATAGGTGTAAGTTGCCACTCGCGAGTTGCCCTTGCTGCCCATCACGCTCTGCTCAACGAGCAGTCCCTTGTCGTTGAACACGAAGTAGTTGTCGCGTGGACGCGAACCGCTGGCAAACTCAATGTGCTCGTCGACGCGACCTGTGCAACCGTTAAACCCTATGTCCATGTGCTCATAGCGGTAGGAGTGGGTGGGGTTGTTTACCAGGTTGGCATAGAACAGGCGAATGCGTGGTTCGTGTGCGGTGTTGTCCTCGATGTACTCTACAAGGCGGTCGAGCGTGGTCTCGCTATTGCAATATGACATCACAATGGCGTTGTCGCGATTTTTGCGTGCCTGCTCGATGTATAGCGACTCGGGGTAGTTGTTGATGAAGATCTCCCACGCCTCGACTGTGCCTTGGCGGCGAGCTGCGTTGTAGGCATCACGCAACTCCTGTCGTACATTGTCGGTGGGGCGAACTTCGTCGTCGGTGATTTGAGCAATCGCTGGCAACACACATGCTGCGGCTGCAATTATACTCAGTATGGCTTTATGGTTCATGTGATACAATTAGTTGTTGCGGCCCAGGAAGCGCAGCAGGTACAGGAACAGGTTGATGAAGTCGAGATAGAGCGAGAGGGCACCCAGTGTAGCCACCTTACCAGCCTGACTGGGGTCGGTCATTGATGCCATGTTCTTTATCTTTTGAGTGTCCCATGCGGTGAGACCAGTGAAGATTACTACGCCTGCAAAGCTGATGATCCAGTCGAGTGCACTGCTTGGCAAGAAGATGTTGACAATGGTTGCAACGATGAGACCAATAAGTGCCATAAACAGTATGCCACCCATCTTGCTCAGGTCCTTGCGGGTAATGTAACCCAGCAGGGCCATTGTGCCAAATGTTATAGATGTGATGGCAAAGGTGAGTGTGATGGCACTAGCTGAGTAAATAAGGAAGATGCTACTCAAAGTGAGACCGTTGATTACCGCATACAGGTAGAAGAGCAGTGTTGCTGTGGTAGAACTGAGCTTGTTGATAGCGCCCGAGATGGCAAATACCAGACCAAGTTCAGCGATGATGAGACCAAAGAATACAATGCGCGACGAGAAGATGAATGAGAGCATTGCCTCACTGCTCACTACCATGAGGCTTGTGATTGCAGTGATGAGAAGGCCCAGGAACATCTTGCCAAAGACGCGACGCATTACCTTGGCAACATAAGATTGCAGTGACAGTGACTCTTGTGCCTGTGCTGCTGTAGCATATCCACTATAAGGATTGTACATGTTGTTTTCCATAATTCTTATATGTTTTTTATTGTGT
>JAGHTV010000447.1 GCA_018065165.1 Candidatus Sodaliphilus fimicaballi
CCTGATACTCCATCTCAAATGTAGGGATGTACTTCTTGATGCTGTTGTAGGTGATCTCGGGGTCAAAACTCATTGACGCGATGTTGAACGAGTTGCGGTGCTTGAGTTTGCTCTCGTCGGCCTCCATAATCTCGATGGCGCCACGCAGAGCGTCGGGCATATACATCATGTCCATGAATGTGCCGGCCTTGATGGGGCAAACGAACTTCTCGCCCTTAACAGCGCTGTAGTAGATGTCGACTGCATAGTCGGTAGTGCCGCCTCCGGGAGGGGTCACATAGCTGATGAGGCCGGGAAAACGCACCGAACGGGTGTCGACGCCAAACTTCATAGCATAGTAGTTGCTGAGCAACTCACCCGACACCTTGGTGATGCCATACATGGTGCGGGGCTGCTGGATGGTGTCTTGCGGAGTGCCATCCTTGGGCGCGTTGGGACCAAATGAGCCGATAGAACTTGGGGTGAACACGGCACACTTGTTCTCGCGAGCCACCTCGAGCACGTTGAGCAGACCATCGATGCCTATGTGCCAAGCCAACAGGGGCTTTGCCTCGGCAACGGCACTCAGCAGAGCTGCCAGGTTATAGATGGTGTCAACTTTATATTTCTTAACCACATCGGCAATTTGCTGTGCGTTGGTGATGTCGACAACCTCGGCGGGACCGCTCTCGGCGAGCTCGCCCTTGGGTTCGGCTCCAGGAATATAGCCTGCTATCACATTGCTGCCACCATAGATGCTACGCAATTTCATTGCCAGTTCAGAGCCTATCTGGCCCGTAGAACCGATGATAAGAATATTTTTCATTATCTTGATGCTTGAATGTTTTCTTGATGTTGTGAGTCTCAGAGTTCTCCGAAGGTTAAACGATTAACCTTTTAACCCATTAACCCCTTACTTTAACAATTCGCCTTTAACCTTGATGAATGCTGCGATAGCCTTGTCCAGGTGCTCGCGGTCGTGACCTGCCGAGAGCTGTACACGTATGCGTGCCTCGCCCTTGGGTACCACGGGATAGTAGAAGCCGGTAACGTAGATGCCCTCTTCCTGCATGCGTGCAGCGAAGTCTTGCGAGAGCTTAGCGTCGTAGAGCATAACGGCACATATAGCACTCTGTGTGGGCTTAATGTCGAAGCCGGCTGCCATCATCTTGTCGCGGAAGTAGTTCACATTCTCAACCAGCTTGTCATGCAGGTCGTTGCTCTCCTTGAGCATCTTGAACATCTCGATGCTTGCGCCCACGATGCCGGGAGCGATTGAGTTAGAGAACAAGTAGGGGCGTGAACGCTGACGCAGCATGTCGATGATTTCCTTGCGGCCTGTTGTGAAACCGCCCATAGCACCACCAAATGCCTTGCCCAGGGTGCCGGTGAAGATGTCAATCTTGCCATAGAGGTCAAATTGCTCGGCTACACCGTGGCCTGTGGGGCCAACTACGCCGGCCGAGTGACTCTCGTCGACCATTACCAGGGCGTCATACTTCTCGGCGAGTTCGCATATCTTGTCCATGGGGGCAACATTGCCGTCCATTGAGAATACGCCATCGGTAGCGATGAGGCGGAAGCGTTGTGCTTGAGCCTCCTGGAGGCACTTCTCCAGTTCTTCCATGTTGGAGTTGGCATAGCGATAGCGCTTAGCCTTGCACAGACGCACGCCGTCGATAATCGAAGCGTGGTTCAGAGCGTCGCTGATGATTGCGTCGTCGGGACCCAGCAGAGCCTCAAACAAGCCACCGTTAGCGTCAAAGCAAGAACCATACAGGATGGCGTCCTCGGTGTGGAAGTAGTCGGCGATAGACGCCTCGAGTTCTTTGTGGATATCTTGAGTACCGCAAATGAAACGCACGCTCGACATGCCGTAACCATGCTCCTTCATGGTGTTTACTGCGGCGTCAATGAGTCGTTTGTTGTTAGAGAGTCCCAGGTAGTTGTTAGCACAAAAGTTGAGCACGTCGCTATCGGGTTGTACCTTGATGTTGGCACGTTGCTCGGTGGTGATAATACGCTCGTTCTTGTATAAGCCGGCAGCCTTAATGTCGGCAAGTTCTTGAGTCAAGAACTCTTGCATTTTTCCGTACATAGCGTTTGGTCGTATATTAAAAGTTAATTAATCGGTTTTTGATATGATTTTAATTCACAAAAGTATAAAAATAATGCGAAACAAACAATAGCATGCCCTCTGATTATTTTTCACCTCCCACCAAATTTTCCAAATTTCATCCTCAGTGGTTAAATCGGCAGTCCAGTTTTGTAACCAATAGCCCATAAGAGATTAAGATAGTTTGAGTAAAATTCTTGTTTTCGTGAAAAAATCTGTATTGATTTTGCTTGTTTTCGTGATATATTATACAAAAGTTTTGCTTGTTTTCGTGAAATGTTGTATATTTGCGCCTGATTACTATTCTAAATATCGTATAAAATGAAACGTAAAATATATGACCAATTATTGCAATGGAAATTAAAGGAAAAAGGCTCTGTTGCTTTATTGATTGAAGGTGCTCGTCGCGTTGGAAAAAGTTATATAGTTGAGCTTTTTGCCAAAAACGAATATCGTTCTCATATTCTCGTAAACTTTGCTCACATTTCAAAAGAAATGCAGATGGTTTTTGATGAATACTTAAATGATATTGATACCTTCTTGATGTTTCTTCAAAATGTTTCGGGCATAAAACTATATGAAAGGGAATCAATTATTATTTTTGATGAAATCCAGAGTTATCCTAAAGCTCGCCAAGCCATCAAACATTTAGTGGCTGATGGCCGCTTTGATTATATTGAAACCGGTTCTTTGGTAAGCATTAACGAAAACACTAAAGATATTCTTCTGCCTTCTGAAGAGCGTTCGTTAATGATGAATCCCATGGATTTTGAAGAATTCTTGTGGGCTTTGGGAGATGATATGACCATGCCCTTCATTCGCCAGTGTTTTGAAAAACGGATGGAACTTGGGCCAATGCACAGAAAAGTAATGACTCTTTTCCGTCAATATCTTATTGTTGGTGGAATGCCACAGGCGGTATTGAAATTTGTTGAGACTAAGAATTTTCAAGATGTGGATATAGTAAAACGCGACATTTTAAGCTTGTATAGAAAAAGTATAAGTAAATATGCTTCGGGATATAAAGAAAAGGTTGCTTCCATATTTGATCAACTTCCAGGCGAACTTCAGAAGCATGAAAAGCGTTTCAAGTTGTCGTCGATATCAAAAGCTGCTCGTTATCGAACCTATGAAACTTCTTTCTATTGGCTTCAGGATGCTCAAATCACTAATATGTGCTATGGTGTAAGCGAACCTCAAGTTGGAATGCGTTTAAAGAGAGATAATAAAACTTTCAAATGCTATATGGCTGATACGGGCTTGCTTATCTCGCATTCATTTGATGAAAAATTAATTCAAGGAGAGGAGTTATATCAAAAACTCCTTCTTGATAAGATAGAGATCAATTCAGGAATGCTTGTTGAAAATATTGTTGCTCAAATGTTTGTCGCAAGTGGCCATAAATTGTATTTCTTTAGTAGCTATTCACGCGAAAATGCTAGCGACAGAATGGAAATTGATTTTTTGATAGAAAAGCCTTCATTAACCAACGCTCACAACATTTGTCCTATAGAAGTGAAATCAGGAAGAAATTACACATTCTCTTCTTTGCAAAAATTCAGAAATAAATTCGACAAACAGCTGGCAACGCCATATGTGATTCATTATAAGGATTTCAAAGAAGAAGACGGTGTTGTGTATTTACCTATCTACATGGTACCGCTTTTGTAATATGGATACTCGCTTTTGATGGCAGGATGACAGATTAGTGCGTTGTGAGAAGGTGATGCCACCCGTCAAACGGCTCTTTTCGATGAATTTGTCCTTATATGGGCATTTTATAATCTGTCTATAATTTATTTTAATTTCTTTCAGCTGTTTTTCGTATAAATAAAGTATCTTTGCGACCGAAACTAAATCGAAAATTTTATGACTATGTTAAACAAGAAATTTTTTGCCATTATCATTGCCTCGGTTGCCCTTATCGCACAGGCGCAACCCTCGCTCGAAATTGTGGGTGGTACACGCCCCACAACCAGTTCAGTAACCCGCATCGTGGGTAAGACCGACCCTGCCGCAACGGCTACTGTCAATGGCGTAGCTGCTAAGGTGTATGCTACTGGCTGCTTTGGTGCCGAGGTAGCCCTCAACCAGGGCGACAATGTTATCACCGTTGAGTCAACTCAAGGTGGAAAAACCACAACCAAGACCGTCACCGTAGTGCGTCAGGAAAAGACCACTGCTGCACCTGCAGCTCAGCCTGTGATGCGCGACGTGATGTTTAATGTTACTACTTTGCCGGGAGCTTTCTTGCAATATGGCAACGGCACCGACCGCCTGGGAGGCTCTAAGATGGGCTACATCGACGAGGGTATTGCTCTGAAGGTCGTTGGCGACTATGCCAACCTGTACAAGGTGCAGCTGTCGGCTAACCGCTTTGCCTACATCCAGAAGGAGTACGTTAAGATGGACAACGTGGATGTAAAGACCGTCAACAGCAGCTCTATCTCTTACTCTAACATGGGCAAGAGCGACCGCGTGAGCATCTCGCTGCCCAGCAAGTTGCCCTACTACTCGTGGACTCAACTCGACCCCACTACAATATGTGTAGAGATATTTGGTGCCATGTGCAACAGCAACTGGATATCACAGCATGGCGAGCTTGGTATGGTCGACTATGTTGACTTCCGTCAGGTGGATAGCGACGTGTTCCAGGTAGTAATCAAGCTCAAGAAGAAATATGCGTGGGGCTACGATGTGTACTATCGTGGCAACTCGCTCACAGTAGATGTAAAGCATACTCCCACATCGCTTGCCCTCAAGGATTTGACCATCGGTATCGATGCTGGTCATGGTGGCGAGTACCCCGGTGCTATAGGCCACTCGGGCCTCGACGAGAAGACAATCAACCTGCAGCTCGTAATGCTCGTCAAAGGTATGCTCGAGGCTAAGGGTGCCAAGGTGGTGCTGAGCCGTAGCGAGGACGTTGACGTGGCTATGAGCAAGCGCAAACAAATCTTCAAGGAAGCAGGTGTTGACCTCGCCTTTGCTATTCACAATAACTCGGGCGGTTCGCCGCTGGTCGACATGGGTTCGAGCACCTACTACAAGCACATCGTTAACCGCGAGTTGGCTGCCGTGATGCTTAAGCACCTGGTTGCTGCTGGTCACAAGGATGCCGGCCTCACTGGCAACTTCAACTTCTCTCTCAACATGCCTACCGAGTACCCCAACTGCCTGCTCGAAGTGCTGTTCATGAGTAGCCTGCCCGACGAGGAGAAACTCTGCAACCCCGCTCACTGCAAGAAGATTGCTGCTGAGGTAGTTGCCAGCCTCGAAGAATACCTCCTCAAGGTAAAAGCCGAGAAATAACACCCTCTTTTAACGCAAAATAAGACCTCCCGCCAGTGGCAATGTCGCATCTGGCGGGAGGTCCTGTTTTTTATAACTTCGGCTGGTAGAGGTCGATTTGGTTGTAGGAGGTTTTGCGGTTGAGTTTCCTCTTGACGTCTTTGTGTCCTGGGGTCTTGAAAACCAATTTGGCAGGCCTGCGGGGGTAGTAGAAGGAGTAGAATCCGTCGCTGTCGGTTTGAGTTATGCATTTGCCGTCAATGTAGATGCTTGTGACACCCTCGCCTTCTGTTGTCACGTTTCCTGCCACAAAGACTAGTTTTGAGTAGTCAATTTTCTTTTCGGCTGGGTCTGACGGCATTACAAACAAGCCCATGGTTACATAAGCTGGCATTACTATGGTCTCCTCAATTGTAAAGTTGGTGGTAGCTTCCTTGGGGATGTCAAACGAAATGTCTTTGTATCCCACCATTCTGAGGCTTATTTTGCTGCCGCGAGGCACTTTGATGGAGAACTTTCCGAGGGCGTCGGTCGCCACGTTTGTTGAGCCGTCGTTAGCATAAACACCCACGTTGACGTGTGGTTTGTCGTCGCCATCAAGCACCCGTCCGCTTACCTCGATGCTGTCGCCCTGTGCTGGCGTAGTAGGAACGAGTTTGTTGCTGATATTACGTTCTGAATTGTTGTTTTGCGTTTCGCGCGAGGCAGCAGCTTCGCCCTCGGCCGCCTGTGATGCTGGGGCGTAGCATAGAAACATCGAGGCGGCGATGCCTGCTACGGCAACGGCTTTGCCAGCGCGGTGACGTAGTGACAACTGCTCCTCAAGGTAGCGTAACTCGGCCTCGCACTTGGGGCATGTGCCGGTACATTCGCCCTTGAACTTGCATTCACTAGTGACGAATTCGATATCATTGGCACGCGCAATTTCGCGACGCACTTCTTTCAGCCTCTTGCAAATGTCTTTACCTCTGCTCATGATTTGTGACTTTTTAGTGGGAGTTTGGTCGTAAAGGTATCCAATTCTTTCCAATTCTGCAAACATTGGAAAGAATTTTAATGAATTTGAGTGTTTTTTGAGGGGTAGATGTACAAAAAGTTTGCAAACGGTAGCAAATTGTAAATGCTTTATTTATCTATTTAGGGGAAATTTATAGCAAAAATCCAGCAAATGCCATTTGTATTGCAATTTTTGTTCTTCGTTATTTCGCGAAATGTCGTATCTTTGCAAGTTAGTTGCGTGTGTATGTGCGCGCAAGTCAATATAAATTTTGAAAATATTAAAATCAGATATGGAAAATAAACTTGACAAGGCCCTTGTAGGGGGCGTTTCGATGCGACAAGTGATTAACTTTGTCATCGCAGTGGTTGCATTTGCTGTGATTTCGTGGATTTTCTTTTATCCCAACGATGTGAACGGTGATGTGCTGCACCAGAGCGATGTGATTCAAGGTACTGCCAACGGTCAGGAGATACTGGAGTATGCGGCCAACAACAACGGCGAGATCTCTCGCTGGACCGATGCTCTGTTTGGCGGTATGCCCACATTCCAGATTCGTCCCACTTATTCAAGTTCGCCCTACCTGTCATGGTTCGACAAGGTTTATACCCTCAATTTCCCCGCTCCCGTGAGCTGGATTTTCATTATGATGCTGGGCTTCTTCATCTTGCTACTGGCATTCAAGGTTAAGTGGTATCTGGCCATCATGGGTGCCATAGGCTATGGCTTCTCAAGCTATTTCTTCATCCTGATAGGTGCCGGTCACATCTGGAAACTGCTCACACTGGCCTATGTGCCACCCACAATCGCTGGTATTGTGTGGTGCTATCGTGGCAAGTACCTGGGTGGTGCCGCCCTGGCTGCCCTCTTTGCTGCCTTGCAGTTGATGAGTAACCACATCCAGATGACTTATTACTTTGCCTTTGTAATCGCGGCTCTCGCCATAGCTTACCTCGTTAAGGCTGTCAAGGACAAGGAGATGAAGCAATGGTTCATCGCTACCGCTGCTCTCATGGTTGCTGCTGTAGTCGCTGTTGCCGCTAATGCTCCTAACCTGTATCTTACTTACAAGTATTCGCAAGAGACCATGCGTAGTGGCCACAGCGAGCTCTCGGCTGCCAATGGCGAGGCAAAGTCCTCGGCTACAAATGGCGGTCTCGACAAGGAATACATCACCCAGTGGAGTTATGGCGTGAGCGAGACTTTCTCGCTGTTCATCCCCAATGTGAAGGGTGGTGCCACCATCAAGCCCGAGCACGGCGACAACAAGTACATGTCACTTAGCGAGACAACCAGTGCTCAAAGGATGAGCGAGAATGGCGAGATAGGCCCCCAGGAGTTTGCCTATCTGCAGCAGTTCCCGCAGTACTTTGGCGACCAGCCTATGACCAACGGTCCAGTGTATGTGGGTGTGCTCATCTTTGCGCTGTTCCTGGTGGGTTGCGTTGTTGTCAAGGGGCCAGTTAAGTGGGGGCTCGTGGTTGTAACCATCCTCTCGATTTTACTCTCTTGGGGTCACAACATGATGTGGTTCAGCGACCTGTTCATTGACTACTTCCCCATGTACAACAAGTTCCGCACCGTGTCGAGCATTCTCGTCATTGCCGAGTTTACCATGCCATTGCTGGCAGTGCTCGCCTTGCAGCAAATGCTCACCGAGAAGGACTTCTTCAACAATCACAAGGTGGCCGTTCTCGGTTCATTTGGTTTCTGTGCCCTTGTGTGCATACTTGGCTGGCTGGCTCCCGGCATCTTCGGTGGCCTGTACTCGGCTCAGGAGTACGACCAACTGGTAGTTACTGGTCAGTTGCAGCAGTTCCCCTCGCTCGACGCGGCTATCCAGGCCGTTCGCGGTTCGATGGTAAGTGGTGATGCACTGCGTAGTTTCTTCATCTTGCTGCTGGGTCTGGGAGCACTCGCGCTCTTTGCCAAGGGCAAGACCGACGCCAAGGTTACTGCACTCATCGTCACCACAATAGTACTGGTAGACATGTACACCGTAAACAAGCGTTACATCAACGAGGATACATTTGTTCCCGCACAGGAAAATAGCAGCAACGGCATCGTTAAGCGTCCCGTCGATACCAAGATTCTCGCCGATCAGGACATTAACTACCGCGTGCTTGATGTGCAGCACTTCAGCGAGGCGATGCCATCTTACTTCCACAAGACCGTAGGTGGTTACCACGCTGCTAAACTCACCCGCTACAACGACCTCATTGAGCGTCAGTTGACCAAGAACAACATGCAGGTGCTCAACATGCTCAACACTAAGTATTTCATAGTTAACGACAATGATGCTCAGCTCAACCCCGGCGCTCTGGGCAATGCTTGGTTTGTCGACTCGCTCGTGTATGTTGACAATGCCGACAAGGAGATGGCCTTCCTCGACAACTTCAATCCTGCTCGCACTGCCGTTGCCGACGCCAAGTTCAAGGATGTGCTCAAGGAGGCAACACCCAAGCAGGCTGGCGATACTATCTACGAGACAACTTACGCTCCCAATAAGCTCACCTACAAGAGCCATAGCGCTAAGGGCGGCTTGGCCGTATTCAGCGAGATTTACTTCCCCTGGGGTTGGAACATCACCATCGATGGCAAACCCGCCGAGATGGGCCGCGTGAACTATGTGCTGCGTGCTCTGCCCGTTCCTGCTGGCGACCACGAGATAGTATTCCACTTCGATCCTCAGGAGGTTCACCAGAGCGAGACTGTTGCAACCGTTGCTATCATAGCCATCTATGTGGCATTGTTGCTCGCCGTCAATGTGGCTGTTTTCTTCGGTCGCAAGAAAGAAGACGCCGAGGAAGAGGCCAAGTAAGTCATAGCATGCCTTCTTTCCCTTGGGGTTAATATGTCCAGTTTACTGATTTATGGGTATAGTCAGACGCTACCGCACCGCTTGGAGTCGCCATCACCGCAGTCGCGGTTTTGGCATCCACTCGCCGTTTGCATTCAGGTTTGTGCGTGAGGTGCTGGGCGAGCGTTTGCCCTACTATGCCTATGACCAGATAACCACCCTGCACAAGACCGTTATTGCCCAGTCGGGCAGCCGCTGGCCACACACGGGCATTATCACACTCAAGCACGCCAAGATGCTCTATCGCATCGTCAACCACTTCACCCCCTCGCACCTGCTGCAAGTGGGGGCGGGAAGCGGTGTGACGAGTGCGTGCATGCTTGCGGTTAACTCCCAGTCAAGACTGTCGTTGTATGAGCCGCATCTCAACGCCAAGCCGGTTGCGAGGCGTGTGCTCGAATCAATGGGCGAGCGCGTGCAGTGCTACGACGAAATGATGGCTACACTTGCTGATTACCGAAACCTCTTGCCACAAGATGCCATACCCTTTGTCCTGGTCAACGACCTGCAGTCACAGGACGAATATCAGGCCCTTGTCGATTATCTGACCACCGTGGTTATGAATCAGGCAGTGATAGTATTGCGTAATGTGCATCGCCAGCCACTCATCAAGCAACTATGGCTCACGCTCAAGGCTGCCACCCCCATGGGACAAACCTACACCAACGAGAAACTGGCAATAATCTACGCCACCCCCAAGCTGCAACGCGAAGACTTCTTCCTGTGGCTGTAATTTCCTCTCCTCTATCCTCTCGCGGATCACGCATATTGCGCGGATAATATTTTACTGAAAGAAATTATCCAAAATTATAAGAAATTATGCTTCGCGATAGCGTAAACCACACTTCAATTATGACTGAAAGAAATTAAAATAATTAAAATTAATTCTTTTGTCCTTATGTCTTAAATAAACTGAAAGAACCGAGCGAAGCGAGCTCAAGGGAGTGAGCAGCGGTGTAGGGACTGCACTCCTGTGCTGTCCGCAACGCCTCAAGGCGTTATAGCC
>JAGHTV010000363.1 GCA_018065165.1 Candidatus Sodaliphilus fimicaballi
GAGCAGGATCACACCCACATCACTCTCTTCAAGGTTCATAGCAACGCCGGTCACGCCATTCTCAAACTCTACGAGCTCGTTAGCCTCTACATTGTTAAGGCCATAGACATGAGCCACACCATCACCAACCTCGAGTACAGTACCAACCTCTTCAAAGGTCACGTTGCGCTCAATGTCGCTGAGTTGTTGTTTTAAAATATCACTTATTTCACTTGGGTTTATCATCTCACTATTATTTACTTAGGAGGTTTAAACGCAATTTCTTTAATTCATTTTTCACCGATGCATCAAGCAACACGTCGCCCACCTTGACGGTGAAGCCACCTATGAGCTCGGGATCAATCTCGACCGAAGTCTCGAGTGTAACCTCGCCCAGTTGCTTCTTAACGATGCCGATGATAGCCTGGATCTCGTCGTCGGGAAGCTGTGCAGCGGTAGTAATTTCTACCTTGGCAATATTGTGCTTCTCGCGATAGAGGTCCACAAAGGATAGCGCGATTTTTCGCAAAAATTCAGCACGGTTGTTTCTAATAATCAGCAGTATGAATTTATCGAGCGAACTTCCGGGCTTGGCGCCTGCAGCAAGCAGCATTACCTTTCCCTTTTCCTCAGCAGGAATGTAGGGATTGAGCATAACGCGCTTGAGCTCATCGATAGCCGTGTAACGGCTGCTGAGGGCACGCAATTGCTCGTAGATCTCGTCGCAATCGCCATTCTCTACAGCAAGCTTATAGAGCGCCTTGGCATATCGGCTAGGAATAAGTCCGTCATTCATAATGCATTAATTTTTAGTCTCAACCTCGTTCAGATATTTCTCGACCAGTTCTTGCTGTGCCTTGTCGTTGCTGATGCTAGTGCGGAGCACCTTCTCAGCAATCTGGAGAGCGATCTCGCTCACCTCACGGCGCAGTTGCTTCTCACTCTCCTTGCGAGATTGCTCGATTGAGAGTTGAGCAGCTTCAGCAACTTTCTTCGCTTCGACAGCAGCCTCACCACGTGCGTTCTCAATAATCTGATTGCGCATCTTGGTAGCGTCGCGAAGGATGTCGGCCTGTTGTCCTCGTGCTTCAGCAAGCAGCTTGTCGGCTTCAGCTTTGGCATTATCTAGCTGTTGCTTAGCTTCCTGGGCATAAGACACTCCCTTATCAATGAGCTCGGCACGTTCGTCCATGCTCTTGATGATGAAGGGCCATGCAAACTTCGACAGTATGAAGTACAGTCCAAGGAATGCAACAAACATCCAGAAGACCAGGCCAAATTCAGGCGTGAAAAGTTCCATCTAGAAAAAACTAACTGGTTTGGTTAAATTACATTACAATTGCAAGTACACAAACGATGAGTGCGAGGAAAGCAACACCCTCGATAAGAGCTGCGATCACGATCATGTTTGAGCGGATGTCACCAGTTGACTCGGGTTGACGAGCGATTGATTCCATTGCTGAACCACCAATCTTACCAATACCGATACCTGCTGCTACTGCTGCGATACCTGCTCCGAGAGCTGCACCAAGGTTTGCAAGTGCTTCTACTAAAATAAGTCCTAACATAGTTGTAAAGTTTTAATGTTATTATTTTTATTATTTGTTTAATTTCTTTGTTTTTTATGCCTCATGCTCCTCGTGCACATGTGCCATCGAGATGAACATTGTAGACAGGATTGTGAACACATAAGCCTGGATGAAACTTACCAGTGTGTCCAGCACCAGCATGAACAGCGACAGGATGAGTGACAGGATGCTTGTTGCTCCACCAGCAAACGCACCAAACAGTGCAGTGAAGATGAAGATAAGCAGCATGAACACGATCACCACCATGTGACCGCTCATCATGTTGGCAAAGAGACGAATCATCAGCGCGATGGGCTTGGTGAAGATACCCAGCACCTCGATGAGGGGCATCAAGGGCACGGGGCACTTGAGTGCAATGGGCACCTCGGGCCACAAGATCTCCTTCCAGTAGTGCTTTGTTCCTGTAAAGTTAGTAATCAGGAATGTGCACAGTGCCAGTACAAAGGTAACCGAGATGTTACCAGTGAGGTTGGCGCCACCAGGGAAGATAACGATGAGACCCAGCAAGTTCATCGTGAGGATGAAGAAGAACACGGTGAGCAAGTAGGGAGCATACTTGGGAGCCTCGGCACCCATGATGGGCTTGATAGTGTCGCCATAGACGAAGTCAACTATAAGCTCGAGCATGCCCTTACCACCGCGTGGAGCCTTAAGTCCGTTGCGTACATACCAGCGCTTGAGGGTAAATACCATAAGGCATACCACAAGAGCTGAGATGAAGATGCCGCAGGCATTCTTAGTGACCGAGAGGTCGAGAGGACGCACTTCGCTACCATCGCTCAGCACCTCGACTACCTTATTATTATAGTCACCGCCATGAGCCAGCTTGAAGCCCTCAAAGGTGTCGCCACCAGTGATGCGGCTTGAGCTGAACACATGCCATGCGCCATCGTTGCCACGAACTATCACGGGCAAGGGAATGCGCTTGCTGTGTGAGAAGGGAACCTCCCAGCCATAGGCATCGCCCAGGTGCTCGAAGATGATCTCCTTCACAGCAGGCATCTCGGCCTCGCCGTCATGAGAGTGATGTGACGCGTCGGTATATCCCCATGCCATGAGAGCAAGCACCACAACTGCGATTAAAGCTGTTATTACTTTATTCATAGGCCGTTATTAATACAGACACACCGACACCACATTATTCTTGATATCAGCTACACCACCCAGGATGTCGCGAGTGTTCTCACCCTCGTCGGTAACATAAGTCACGCGGCCAGGCTTGAGCGCAGCGATGAGGGCAGCATGATTGTCGAGCACCTGGAACAGACCTTGCAGTCCAGGCAGAGTGACCGACTTGATAGTGCCTTCAAACTCGATTTGGTCAGCTGATATAATCTTCAGTGTCATAGTTTATAAAATATTACTTAGTCACGTGATTAGTGAGTAATTACACCTCAGCAAGGAGTTTCTTACCCTTCTCGATAGCCTCGTCGATAGTACCAACGCTCAAGAATGCCTGCTCGGGCAGGTAGTCAACCTCACCGTCGAGAATCATCTTGAAGCCGCGGATGGTCTCGTTAAGAGGAACCATTACACCGGGAAGACCGGTGAACTGCTCAGCTACGAAGAATGGCTGTGACAAGAAGCGTTGTGCACGACGAGCGCGTGA
This sequence comes from Candidatus Sodaliphilus fimicaballi, assembly GCA_018065165.1. Classification (GTDB taxonomy): domain Bacteria; phylum Bacteroidota; class Bacteroidia; order Bacteroidales; family Muribaculaceae; genus Sodaliphilus; species Sodaliphilus fimicaballi. The sequence continues at coordinate 3,178 of JAGHTV010000363.1, forward strand.
TACAACCAGCTTGTCCTCGTCGCTCAACTCGTCAACACCCAGGATGGCGATGATATCTTGCAACTCGTTGTACTTTTGCAGCAGGTGGATAACACGCTGTGCAACATCGTAGTGTTCCTCGCCGATGATGTGGGGATCCATGATGCGTGATGTTGAAGCCAGAGGGTCAACAGCAGGATAGATACCGAGCTCGGCAATCTTACGGCTAAGCACGCAAGTAGCGTCGAGGAAGTTGAATGTAGTTGCAGGCGCAGGGTCGGTAAGGTCATCGGCAGGCACATAAACGGCTTGTACCGATGTAATTGAACCGCTCTTAGTAGAAGTGATACGCTCTTGCAGCTTACCCATCTCACTGGCGAGTGTAGGTTGATAACCTACCGCACTAGGCATACGGCCAAGAAGTGCCGATACCTCACTACCAGCCTGAGTGAAGCGGAAGATGTTGTCCATGAACAGGAGGATATCCTTACCACCACCGTCTTGATCGCGGAACTGCTCGGCTACTGTCAGACCTGACAGGGCTACACGCAGACGCGCACCGGGAGGCTCGTTCATCTGACCAAACACGAGTGTTGCCTGTGATTGAGCAACAGCTTCCATGTCTACGTCGTCAAGGTTCCACTCACCCTTGAGCATACCCTCTTTGAACTTCTCGCCATACTTAACAACGCCGCTCTCGATCATCTCACGCAACAAGTCGTTACCCTCACGAGTACGCTCGCCCACGCCAGTGAATACTGAGAAGCCATTGTGACCGTGTGCAATGTTGTGGATAAGCTCCATGATGAGCACAGTCTTACCTACACCGGCACCACCAAACAGACCGATCTTACCACCCTTAGAGAATGGCTCGATGAGGTCGATGACCTTAATACCAGTGTACAGAATCTCTTGTGAAATTGACAAGTCGGCAAATGCAGGAGCCGGCTGGTGAATAGCACGGCGTGCACCCTCAGAGAGGCCCTTCAAGTGGTCAATGGGTTGACCAATCACATTGAGAAGACGACCTTTAACCTGGTCACCAGTGGGAACTGAGATGGGACGACCCATGTTCAGGACCTTAGTGCCACGCTGCAGACCATCGGTACTGTCCATAGCTACGCAACGAACGGTGTTTTCACCGATGTGCTGTTCTACCTCGAGGATGAGGGGAGTGCCGTCGGGGCGCTCAACGCTCAGCGCGGTGTAGATAGCGGGACGAGATGCGCCTTCGCCTTCAAATGCAATATCGACTACAGGGCCAATGACTTGCGTAATTTTTCCATAATTATCAGC
>JAGHTV010000522.1 GCA_018065165.1 Candidatus Sodaliphilus fimicaballi
TTTTAACCAGTTAACCCTTTAACCTTTTAACCAGTTAACCCCTTAACCCTTTACCGTCCTTTATTCTGCGCTATGCGGGCTTTCACCTCCCACGTGCGCAAGCGGTCCTTGTACACGTTGTTGGCGTTCTCGCGGTCGATGTCCAGGTCGGCATCGGTGTTGTCGTCCCAGCGGCGAGCCAGCGTCATCACATCCCACACACGGTCGATAGCGTAGTTGCGCGATATCATCAGTGCCATGCCGTAGTCCTCGCCGTAGCTGGTGTTGGGCAGCACAATGTCGCGGTAGATGGGTGTGTAGAAAGCACGCGGGCCGCCTATGCCATTTACGCGCAACAGGTTGTTACGACCATTGTCGGGCGTCCACTCGTGGTGGTCGATGATGCCGGGAGCAATCTCCTCAAGGTCGGCATTGACCACCTTGTAGGTGCCCACAACCATTGCAGGACCTGCCATGAGGTTGTCGCCCTCCTTAAACTTGTCCACCATAGCCTGCAGCGCATGCGGTGTGGCCAACAGGTCGTCGCTGTCGAGGCCCATGATGAAGCGACCGGCACGGTCGTCAAAGTCACCCAGATTCCAGCAACCGCCTATGCCCAGGTAGTCACGCTCGGGTATGATGTGTACCACGCGATCGTCATCGGCATACTCGTCGATGGCCTCGCTAGTGCCATCGGTAGAGTGATTGTCGACGATAATCACATTGAACTTGAAGTCGGCCTCTTGCATGAGTACGCTGTCAATAGCATCGCGTATCACACGTGCACGGTTGAGCACCGGAATAATTACCGAGCACTCCACCGGCCACTGACCATCGCTACCCTCATAGCATACCACCTTGTCACACTCGGGGGTGAACATGTCGTAGCTCAGGTAAGCGCCTATGTCCTTGAGGTGGGCAGTGCAGGCTGCTTCCAGTTCTTTCTGCGACTCTACATTGCGAGGGTCGCAATAGTCATATATCTTCTCACCGCTGGTGCGCAGGTCACGCTCCACATCGGTGTAAAGGTACTCATTGATGTGCTCGAGTGCATACTTCTGCGACAACTTGAGGCGCAGGTCATACAGGCCAGCCGCCTTGTAGTCGCCACTCATGCGCAGGGCACTCTCCTTGAGGGCCGCTGTGCTGAACAGGAGCACCGAACCAAAGTCAAACTCGTCACGCAGCGAGCCCAGTTGATAGTCGATGACAGGAGCCTTGGCACGCACGCCGTTCTTGATGTGATAGTGGTCGCTGTAGAGCATGCCTGCTCCCGAGTCCTCGGCCAGACGAACAAGTCGCTCGATGGCCTTGTAACCCAGTTGCAACTCGTCGTCCTTGGTGTAGAGAAGTGTGTAGCGGCTCGATGCGGCACTGGCAATCATGCGCACGGTAGCACTTGAACAGATGCTGTCGATGCTGATGAAGCCACAGCCATACAACTCATCGCCCCACGCAGGGTCAACCTCGCCACTGACGAGGAAGTCGACACTGCACACCAGTTCGCTATCGAGCAGTTGCCCAGCAATCATGCGAGCCTGCTCAATGCTTGAGAACTTAACGAAGCAATCTATCACGTGGTTCATAATCTTTATTAAAACTTTCGAGTTATCGAAATATCGAGCCATCGAAATATCGAGCCATCGAAATATCGAATAATCGATTTATCGAATTACCTCCTTTAAACGATTAAACCTTTAACCTCTTAACCCTTTAACCTCTTAACCTTTTAACCCCTTACTTCACTGTCCACTTGAGGATGTCGGCCATGAGGGCGTTGCGCTGCTTGTCGCAAGGCATCACCTCAAAGGGGAAGCCCATGACTACAGTGCGGTAGTTGCCACGGTCGCTCACGATACCAGCGGGCTTGTTGTTCTCGCTGTAGCGCAACCATGTGCTACCCTTGCTGTCGCTTGCTTTGAGGGCGTCGACCGACTCAGCTGCATAAACCTTGCCGTTGAGCTTAGTCACAAAGTCATACTCAGCGCCGTCGGGCATGCTGCCTGCGTTGTTCACTGTGGGCACGCTATAAGCCTTGCCTATAGTAGAAGCGTCACCGTCCATGTAAGTGTAACCCATTACATTGGTTGCGAAGTCTTTTTCGGCTTGTACGGGAGCCTTCTTGTCCCAGATGTCGGTTGCAACAAATGCTCCGCTCATGAATACGCCACCACCAGCCTGAGTGTATTGCTTAACAACATCCATCAAGCCAGGAGTGAATGCCTTGAAGCGTGAGGGCACTGCACCGCGACCTATCTGAACCTCCTTCTGCTTACCCATGATGAGGTCGAGCATGTGGCAACCGTCGAGCAGCGAAGGATTAGCCTCGAGTGCTTGAGCACTGCAAGAGAAGAATGAGTAGCCGGCGGCCATGATAGCCTTGCCGTGAACTGCGGGATAGTCAAATGTGTTACCTGCGATTACCTCGGTCTCGTGGTCGCTGCGGCATGCACCGAAGCCGGGAGCATCGTCATCGCGCCAGTCGAGGTTGCGACGGAACTCGTTTTGCGAACCCAGGTAGTTGATTTGTTGCATGTAGGGAACACCGTGGTCCTTCTCGTCGAGGAAGCCAGCCCATTCCTTACCTTCAATCCAGTCGGGAGCACTCACGCGAGTGAAGTTGTTCACTACCATCACCATGCCCTTGCTGCCAAATGCCTTGCCCAGTGACAGTGTCTCGCTGGGGAAGCTGCGACCACCGTCGTTAACGGCGATGATGCGGTAGCTGTGCAGGTCGTTATCGTCAATCTTAACTTCGTATTTAGTGTCGGTAACCACTGCAATCTCCTTGAAGCCGCCATCGTTAACGCGCTCGCACACGATGTATTTCTTAGCCTCGGCCTTGTCGCACAAGGGGTCAACGGTGGGTTGCCAGCTCAGGCTGAAGATGCCCTTGATGTCGTCGACAGCAGCAATTGCAAATGAGTTTACTGCCAGAGGCTGAACCTCGTAGTCGCGATGGTCGCGCTGAGCAATGAACTTGAGGATACCCTTGTACATCGCACGGCTCACGTCGAAGCGGAAGTTGGGATCCAGACCATACTTCATGTCGGCAAAGT
>JAGHTV010000036.1 GCA_018065165.1 Candidatus Sodaliphilus fimicaballi
TCAACTCTCATCACGACACCGTGAAGCCCGCTGCATCGTGGACTCGCGATCCGTTCACTCCCACCGTCGAGGGCGACCGCCTGTACGGTCTGGGCAGTAACGACGCCGGAGCATCGGCAGTGAGCCTCATCACCACATTCAAGCGCTACTACAACGAGGTGTTGCCCTTCAACCTGCTGCTGGCCATCAGTGCCGAGGAGGAGGTGACTGGCGAACACGGCATACGCGCACTGCTGCCCACACTGGGACGCATCGACATGGCCATTGTGGGCGAGCCTACCCAGCTACAAGCTGCCGTGGGTGAGCGTGGACTCGTAGTGCTCGACTGTGTGGCACATGGCCGTCGCGGTCACGCCGCACGCAACGAGGGCATCAACGCGCTGTACATAGCTATGGACGACATCAACGCCATGCGCAGCTATCAGCCCGAGAAGGTATCGTCGCTGCTGGGTCCCATCAAGTTCACAACCACGATGATTGAGTGTGGCACACAGCACAATGTGGTACCCGACGAGTGCAAGTGGGTGATGGACATACGCACCACCGACGCCTACACCAACGAGGAGACCATCGAACTGGTGCGCAGCGTGGTCAAGAGCGATGTTAAGGAACGCTCAACACGCATCCGTGCATCGGCTATCGACGAGAGCCATCCGCTGGTAGCAACGGCTGTAGAACTGGGCAGCAAGGCATTTGTGTCGCCCACCACAAGCGACATGTCGCAAATGGCATTCCCATCGCTCAAGTTGGGTCCCGGCGACAGTGCTCGCTCGCACACCGCCGACGAGTACATCAACCTAAGCGAGATAGAGCAAGGCATTGACTTCTACACTCGCTTCATAGCTCGCCTGGCCGAGAAATATTAAAATTAGAATTAAAGAATATGAGTGTTAGCCAACAAACTGAAGAGGAAGCATCAGCGATCGTTCTGAGACTCTGAAAAGCGAAGCGCTCTTAAATACTTATAAGATATGAAACTCTGGGACAAAGGTTACAGCATCGACCGCTGGATTGAATCATTCACCGTGGGTAACGACCGCGAACTCGACCTCAAGCTTGCCAAGCACGACGTGCAAGGCTCCATCGCTCACATCGCTATGCTCGAGAGCATAGGTCTGCTCACAGCCGACGAGCACAAGACTCTCGACGCCGAGCTGCACAACATCTTGGGCGAGATTGAGGCAGGTAACTTCACCATCGAACCCGGTGTTGAGGATGTACACTCACAGGTAGAGCAACTGCTCACAGTGCGACTGGGCGACATGGGCAAGAAGATTCACTCTGGCCGCTCACGCAACGACCAGGTACTGGTCGACCTCAAGCTGTTCTATCGCGAGGAACTGTGCACACTGGCCCAGAACGTGAACACGTTGTTTGAGCGTCTGCTCTCATTGAGCGAGCAGCACAAGGGCGTGCTCATGCCCGGTTACACCCACCTGCAGGTGGCAATGCCATCAAGCTTCGGCCTGTGGTTTGGCGCTTATGCCGAGACTCTCGTCGACGACCTGCAGACGGTGATTGCAGCCTATCGCATTGCCAACCAGAACCCTCTGGGCTCGGCTGCAGGCTACGGTTCATCGTTCCCCTTGAACCGTACAATGACTACACAGCTGCTCGACTTTGACGACCTGCACTACAACGTGGTTGCTGCTCAGATGAGTCGCGGCAAGACCGAGCGTGCACTGGCCTATGCCATCAACGCCATCGCCTCTACGCTGGGCAAGTTTGCAATGGATGTGTGCCTGTTCAACAGCCAGAACTACGCGTTCATCTCATTCCCCGACGAGTTCACAACAGGCTCAAGCATCATGCCTCACAAGAAGAACCCCGATGTATTCGAGATTATGCGCGGCAAGTGCAACCGCCTGCAAACCATCATCACCGAGGTTTCATCACTCACCACAAACCTGCCCTTGGGCTACCACCGCGACCTGCAACTCCTCAAGGACATCACCTTCCCCGCTATCGAGGAGATGAACGAGTGCCTCTTGATGTGCGACTTCATGCTGCAGCACATACGCATCAACGAGAATATCCTGGACGACAAGCGTTATGACTACCTCTTCACTGTTGAAGACGTTAACCGCCTGGTGCTCGACGGCGTTCCCTTCCGCGATGCTTACAAGGAGATAGGACACCGCGTGCAGACTGGCACCTACACTCCCACTCGCGAGGTTCATCACACCCACGAGGGCAGCATAGGCAACCTGTGCACCGAGCAAATCAAGGCTAAAATGCTGAGAGCAATATCACGATTACAGAAACAATAATAAACACTACTAAATATATGCCACGTAACAAAGAAGAACTGGGAGGCGTTAGCCTCCTTGGCAATCAGGGTACTAAGTACGACTACACTTACAACCCCATCATACTCGAGGCCTTTGACA
>JAGHTV010000014.1 GCA_018065165.1 Candidatus Sodaliphilus fimicaballi
GGCTGGCTACATTATCTCATCCCTAGCGGGATGTTGCCTCCTGCACAATAGTCGTCTCATCTACTCCCATCCTTTTTCGACTGATACAGCACATCCCCGACGGCAAAAACGTCAGGGCACAATGGCGCCTCCCGGAGATAAGAAAACCATCAACAAGAGGCAAAACACCATCGCAACGTTCGGCGTCAAGGGCGTATGCCACGCCCTGGGAGCAGTAGGCATTGCCAACATGTGGCACGTCATCTTTGCTGACACTGGAATTGGTCTATTTTTACTACCTAAATGCTAATTTTCGAGAAAATTTAACCAATTATTCAAAAATATATTGTATCTTTGCACATCCTGAGGTTCGCGAGTTATTGAGTCTCGCACACAATATGCCAACGGAGTTATAAATAGCAAAGTTATAAAATTTTCATACACTGAAAGCTTCTAAATTAGGTATTTTATTAGCAGAGGGGGGTGGTGTTGTGAAACACTGCTCTCTTTTTCTATAGCTTAATATACACAGTAAGAGAATGCATCAAAATGTATTTTTGCAAAATCACAGGCTCGGTTGAAATTTACTAGCCCTCGACTCGAAGGAATGCAAAAGAATGCCCTGTTTAGATTTTTTCACACATTTGAATGCAAAGTAGTTGATGACAAGTGCAAAAATATGTTTATCTTTGCACTGATTTAGTGGAAATTTATTGAGTTTATATAAAATTAATCTACAAAAAATGGTAAGTTTTAAGGAGTTAGGCCTCGTGAACACTCGCGAGATGTTTGCTAAGGCAATTAACGGAGGTTATGCAATTCCCGCATTCAACTTCAACAACATGGAGCAGCTCCAAGCAATCGTAAAGGCTTGTGCTGAGACAAAATCACCCGTTATTCTTCAAGTTTCTAAGGGCGCTCGCAACTATGCGAACCAAACACTGCTGCGCTACATGGCACAGGGTGCTGTAGAGTATGCTAAGGAACTTGGTTGGGAGAAGCCCCAAATCTGTCTGCACCTCGACCACGGTGACAGCTATGAGCTGTGCAAGAGCTGCGTAGACTTTGGTTTCTCAAGCGTTATGATCGACGGTAGTGCTCTTCCCTACGAGGAGAACATCGCCCTAACTAAGAAGGTTGTTGAATATGCTCACGCTCACGACGTAACAGTTGAGGCTGAGCTCGGCGTTCTCGCTGGTGTTGAGGATGAGGTTGTTGCTGAATCTTCTACTTACACTAAGCCCGAGGAGGTTATCGACTTCGCTACACGCACAGGTTGTGATTCACTGGCTATCTCAATCGGTACAAGCCACGGTGCTTACAAGTTCACTCCCGAACAGTGCACTAAGGATCCCGAGACAGGTCGCCTCGTACCTCCCCCCCTGGCATTCGACGTACTCGATGCTATCATGGAGAAGCTTCCCGGTTTCCCCATCGTACTCCACGGTTCTTCATCAGTTCCCCAAGAGTATGTTGACATGATCAACGAGAACGGTGGTAAGATGCCTAACGCTGTTGGTATCCCCGAGGAGCAACTTCGCAAGGCTGCTAAGAGCGCTGTTTGCAAGATCAACATCGACAGCGATAGCCGTCTGGCGTTCACTGCTGCTGTACGCAAGGTCTTCAACGACAAGCCCGGTGAGTTTGACCCCCGCAAGTACTGTGGTCCCGCTCGCGAAGAGATGCAAAAGCTCTACACTCACAAGATTGTTGAGGTATTGGGTAGCGACGGTAAGGCTGAGTAATCAACTCGCACTTAATCCTAGAATTATAGAAAACTCTGCAGGCGTGCCTGCGGAGTTTTTTTGTCCCAAACCTTATAACCCCGGCCTTGTAAGACCGGGCACATAACCTAACCTATACCACCCGGCTTTAAGGCCGGGCACATTACCGCTGCAGGCGTTACCCTTGAGCTGTCGCTCAAGGCACGAGGGCTGTTTTCGTAGCGAGCTGTTGCGAGTGGTTCGTTTTTCGTCTTTCGTTTTTCGTCTTTCGTAAAAAATTAGTATCTTTGCACATTAATTTGGATAAAAACGCAATTCTGAAAAATAAAAGTAGAAAAAAGATATGTTTGACAATTTATCAGAGAAACTTGAACGGTCGTTAAAACTGCTGAAAGGTCAGGGTAAGATCACCGAAATTAATGTTGCCGAAACCCTTAAGGAAGTGCGTCGCGCACTTATCGACGCCGATGTCGAATATAAGGTTGCAAAGCAATTTGTTGACAAGGTAAAAGCAAAGGCTATGGGCGAGAATGTCATCAACGCCCTCAAGCCAAGCGAACTCATGGTCAAGATTGTTCACGACGAGCTTGCCGAGCTCATGGGTGGACAAGCAGTGGGTCTCAACCTTGACGGTAAGCCCGGCCAACCCGCAATCATCCTTATGGCCGGTCTCAACGGTGCTGGTAAGACTACCATGAGTGGTAAGCTGGCCCTGATGCTCAAGAACCAAAAGCACCTGCCTCTGCTCGCAGCCTGCGATACATTCCGTCCTGCAGCGATGGAGCAACTGCGCGTGCTGGCCGAGCAAGCTGCAGTACCCGTTTACATTGAGCAAGGCGCTACCGACCCCGTATCAGTAGCCAAGAATGCAATTGCACAAGCCAAGCAAAACGGCAACGACATCGTCATCGTGGATACCGCTGGTCGTCAGTCGATCGACGAGGAACCCATGGTTCAAATCAAGAACATCAAGGACGCAGTCAATCCCCAAGAGACTCTGCTCGTTGTTGATGCCATGATTGGTCAAGAGGCTGTCAACACTGCAAAGATATTCAACGAGCGTCTCGAGATTGATGGTGTTATCCTCACCAAGCTCGATGGTGACACACGCGGTGGTGCTGCGCTTTCAATACGCTCGGTTGTCGACAAGCCCATCAAGTATGTGGGTACAGGCGAGAAGCTCGAGGCTATCGACGTATTCCGTCCCGCTGGTATGGCCGACCGTATCCTGGGCATGGGTGATATCGTATCATTTGTTGACCGCATGCAACAGCAGTATGACGAGGAAGAGGCTCGCAAGCTGCAAAAGAAGCTCGCCAAGAACCAGTTTGACTTCAACGACTTCCTGGCTCAGATAGGCCAAATCAAGAAGATGGGTAACCTCAAGGACCTGGCTTCGATGATTCCTGGTGTGGGCAAGGCAATCAAGGATATCGACATCGACGACAACGCTTTCAAGAGCATTGAGGCTATCATATATTCAATGACTCCCTATGAGCGCACTCATCCTGAAGTGATAAACGGCAGCCGTCGTCAACGCATTGCCAAGGGTAGCGGTACAAGCCTGCAAGAGGTTAACCGCCTGCTCAAGCAATTTGAACAGACACGCAAGATGATGCATGCGGTTTCTACAATGAAGAACCCCATGAAGATGATGCGTGGTCGCCGCTAATACAACAAGACTACATAACTGATGAGAGTAAGATTAATAGTCGTGGCATGCCTGTGCTGCGCAGCAATCGCATTACAGGCTGCAAGGGTAAGCCCAGAGCAGGCTCAACGCACTGCCAGCACCCTACTGCGTGCTCATGCCAGCATTGCCGCAACTATAAGCTACCCTCGTCAAGTTACCCCCACAATGCATCGGGTGCAAGGCGTTGACACGCCTGCACCCGTTTGCTATATTTTCAACGCACCATCGGCATTTGCCATAGTTGCTGCCGACGACCGCTTGCCCGCAGTGCTGGGCTATAGCGACAAGGGAACGCTCAACGAGAGCGACATGCCCCCAGCACTCACCCACACGCTCGCGTTATACGCGCGCGTGCTCGAGCGCATGGATGATGCTGCGCCCACATATGCAACCACTGTCACAGGCGAGGCCATTGAACCCATGCTCAAGTCACGATGGAGTCAGGGAGCACCATTCAACCTGAGCTGTCCATGGATGCCCGACAGCACTCATGCCATGACAGGCAGCGTGGCAACAGCCCTGGCACAGGTAATGCTCTACCACAAGTGGCCAGTGACGCCAACCTACAACATCCACGCCTACGCATCGCAGTCGCTGATGCTCGAGATGCCCGAGCTGCCCGTGGAGGACTTCCCCAAGTGGTCATCAATCAAGGACTACTACATTGCAAGCGACACCACCAGCGATGCTCGTGCTGCTAGCCAGCTGATGCTGTATTGCGGCCAGTCGGTAATGACCAACTACGGCACACCATCAACAGCATCGCCAGCTAGAGTACCCTATGCCCTCACAAACTACTTTGACTATGCCCAAACGGCCAAATATGTTGCCCGCAACCAATACTCGGCCCAGGAGTGGACACAGTTGCTCTATGACGAACTCAAGGCTCACCGCCCCGTGATTTATCGCGGGCAGACACTCG
>JAGHTV010000516.1 GCA_018065165.1 Candidatus Sodaliphilus fimicaballi
TCTTTGCATTGCATTTATTATGGGGCAATCTTTGAATTCGCAACACGAAGAGGGTTTTCATTATAGAGCAAACCAGTGCCCGTGATTGGGTGTGTTATAAATAGAAGTTTAATTTTATGTTGCGGCAAAAAAATTATGAAGAAATCTTTACTTTTTGGCATGATGTTGCTTGCAAGTGCAGCGACTGTTAACGCACAGGAAGTTGTGCAGGTGGGTAGTTTGGAAGACGCTTCGTCAACTACCAAGTTCCCCTGGTATTCATCTTATGAGTGCAGCTCTTCGGAAATTGTTTACACAGCCGATGACCTCAAGGATCTTCCTGCTGGTGATCTTTCTAAGCTCGAATTTGCAGTAACGGGCGGTCAGATGACTTACATTCACCTGCGCGTATGGCTTGAGAACACAGACGATACTCAGGTAGTGGGTGCAACTTCGGGCGCTATCAGAAACACTGACGAAATGACTAAGGTCTATGACACAGCTGGCAAGGGTTACTCCATGGACGAGCGCACACTGCAGGCTTACAGTGGTACTGGTTACCTTGATTGTCCTTTTGACACTAACTTTAAGTACACAGGTGGTGGTCTGCGCATTCGCTTCGAGGCAACTGGTGAGAACTGGTGCCTAAGTGAGTTCGCTTTTTTTGTTGACCAAAGCAAGGTAAATGCAAGCAGCGATAAAAATTGCAGCACAATATATGACTTCACCGAGAGCGGTATGAAAACTCGCTCTGCTGAGGCTGAGAGAAGTTTCCCCGTTGTTCAGTTCACTGTTGAAGAGAAGACTACAGCTATCAACGATGTTGATGTTGAAGAGGTTAAGAACGTAACTTACTACAACATCTATGGCCAGAAGGTTGACGCTGACGCTAAGGGTCTCGTTATCTCAAGCGAAGGCAAGAAGTTCTTCCGCAACTAATAAGCTATTAATGAGCAATCATTATAACCCACTATGATTCTCTGGGTTGCATGCACCAAGCATAGCGACCCAGAGAATTATTACCTTAATAAAGGCAATTAAACCTTTAAATATCTTCTAATAATAGAAACAAGGATGAAAAAGTTATTTTCTTTTTTACTTCTTGCTATCGTGTTGCCAATGAGCGCATGGGCACAAAATAGCAAAGGCTCGATAGTTGTTACGCTTAACGATGGATCCAAGGTGAGCAACCCCCGTGGAGGAATTGCAAAAATCACCATTGAGGACGCTGTAATCAGCACTATCGAAGAGGTTGACCTGGGCTTGAGCGTCAAGTGGGCCAATGTAAATATGGACATCACTCAAGAAAGCAAGGTAGTAGCATCGCCCGAAATGCATGGTGGCTACTACGGATGGGCCGACCCTACTGGTCTCAAGACTATTGACGACAAGAATCAGTACCCCGCATACAACCGCCCCAAGAATATCTGTGGCGGCGAGTATGACATCGCTGCTCAGCAGATAGGTAACGGCTGGCGCCTCCCCACATCAAAGGAGTTTGAAGAGTCGCTCACCCTCAAACACGAGCAAGTAACCGTTAACAGTGTTCCCGGCATTAAATTCACTGCCGAAAATGGCAACTCAATTTTCCTCCCCCTGGCAGGATATCGCTATAAGGAGAATGTATTCCAGACTGGTGAGTATGGTTACTACTGGACAGGTGAACTCAACTCTGTACTCGACTGGATGGCTGTTGAGCTCAACTTGGGTGAGGGATTTAACCGACTGTCAAACAACGTAATTTACAACGGTTGCTCGGTTCGTCCCGTAAAAGCTACAGCTGCTGAATAATAGCAGTTTTTCTCAACATTTTTAGAGTCATGAGTAAATAAAACGCATAGAGCTCCCGGCTCACAAAATACTAACAACGACAAACAAAAAAACAAAATATTATGAAAAAGGTATTAGTCTTATTATTAGCAGTTTTTGCATCATTCCAAATTGCACAGGCAGCTTACACCAATGATGACCTAATCATTGAGACAAAAGACGGTAACACAGTAGCTTATCACTTGAGCACTCGTCCCGTAGTTACATTTGAACTTACCGACCTCGTACTCACATCAACTGACGTTAAGGTACAGTATCCTGTTACCGACGTTAAGGAACTTCGCTTTGCCGATGGTACTACTGCCATCAACGATACAAAGGTGGGCGACATCACTTTCAGTGTAAACGGCGACATGATTAGCGCTAATGGTTTGGAAAACGGTAGCAACCTTGAGGTTTACAGCATCGACGGCAAAGAAATTGCTAAGGCAAGCGTAGATGCAACCGGCAAAGCACAGGTTAACATCAGTGACCTGGGTCAGGGTGTATATGTAGTAAAGGCAGGCAAGAAGTCTTACAAAATTATGAAGTAAGTTTACTATCCTTTTACTGTTAACCATTTTTTCAAAACAGACAACTATGAAAGTTAAGATACTAAGCACTATAGCATTGCTGTCGGTATTGTCACTCAGTAGCATGGCCGAGGTAAAGCACCACGTCATGGCAATAAACAAGACCGACAAAACTACAGAGCGCTTTGACATAGACGAAATTAAGAGCGTGAAGTTTAATCCTGCCCCCGAAGAGGATGCCTTTGAGGCTGTTGACCTGGGTCTGTCGGTAGAATGGGCAACTGCCAACCTCGACATTCACCGTTCGACTAAGGTTGCTAAGGGTCCCGAAGGTCAAGGTGGTCACTACGGCTGGGGCGACCCCACAGGTAACCACTCTGAACAGCCCGACAATAGCAGTTGGACACCCTATGAGCCCGACCGCGCTAAGTGTCTGTCGTACTATGGCGGCGAGGTACCTCCCATGGACATATGTGGTACCGACCTCGACATTGCACGCGTACACTGGGGTGGCGACTGGCGAATGCCCTCTAGTGCCGAGCAAGACGAGTTGCGCGAGAAATGTACTTGGACTAAGGAGGTACTGAACAATGTGACCGGTTACCGTGTGACTGGCCCTAACGGCAACAGCATCTTCCTGCCCGCAGCAGGTTATCGTTTTGCTTCGAGCAACTTTGGTGGCGACTACCTGAGCTACTACTGGAGCGGTACACTCAACCCCAACCCCGGTCGCTCTGACTACGCATTCTATCTCGAGACTACTCCCGACTACTATACATGGCTGAGCGCTGCACGTTACCTTGGTCAGAGTGTGCGTGCCGTGCGCGATGCTTACAGCATTGTCTTGGAGCAAAAGAACGGTAAAAAGCATGTATATCGCATCGACGAGGTAGAAAAAATCGACATCGAGGAGTTTACTACCCACGACGACTACTACGAGGCAGTTGACCTGGGCCTGAGCGTTAACTGGGCTGCAGTCAACCTCGACATCGACCAGTATGACTACGCTGCACCTGCTCCCGAGGTACTGGGTGGCTACTACGGCTGGGGCGATCCCACAGGCCGCAACCACTCAGAGAACGAGGACGACTATCCCCGCTATGACCACGAGGTAAGCATCAGCGGTACCGACCTTGACCTGCTGCACACCTACTGGGGTGGCTCATGGCGCCTGCCCACTATGGCCGAGTGTGAAGAGCTTCGCACCGAGTGCACATGGACTTGGGAAACCGTAAACGGCAAGCCTGGTTATCGCGTAACTGGTAAGAACGGCAACAGCATCTTCCTGCCTACATCGGGATGGCGTATTGGTGAAACAATTAACCAGCAATATATTAACACTCACGGCTACTACTGGAGTGGTACTAACGTAGATGCATTCTATGTATATGAGATTGCATTCTCATCTAAGTACCAGTGGTACTACAACTACCGCTACAACGGATACCAGATGCGTGGTGTAATTAAGAAATAAAAGTCATGAAACGTATTTCATTAATCTTAATCGCAATACTGGCACTGCTCGCCCAGCCCGCCAACGCTGAGGTGAAGCAGATGATGCTGGTGTTTACTGACACCGCCGGCGTTAGACAGATGATTCCTCTGGAGAGCGTCAAGAGCATGACATTTGACAACGACGTGATTGAGGAGGTTAAAGGTGGCCACGCTGTGGTTGACCTGGGTCTCTCAGTGAAATGGGCTTACAGTAACCTTGATATTAACGCTGACAATCTTGAAGTTGGTCCTTATAACTATAGCGACGCTCTTTATGGTTGGGCCGACCCCACTGGACTCAAGCGCTCTACCGATGCTAAGGACTATCCCAGCGAGGAAGAGTGTGGTTCACCCTTTGCTCCCGAGACCATTGTAAGCACTAAGTTTGACATCGCTCATGTAAAATGGGGTAGCGACTGGCGCCTGCCCAGCGATGCCGAGCTGAAAGAGCTCGTAAGCTCATGTACTTGGGAATGGGAAACTGTTAACGGCACTAATGGCTATCGCGTGACTGGTCCCAACGGCAACAGCATCTTCCTGCCTTGCAACGGCTGGCGCCATGGTGCAACAAAGGATGCTAAGGGCGTATCTGGTTTCTACTGGAGCGGCACAGTGTCTCACGACAGCCTTACAGGTTCGCGTAACCTTGCATTCAACTCAAATGTCCATAACACAGGCTATAGCAACCGTGAATACGGTTTCTCAATTCGCCCCGTTGTTGACAAAGCTGTTGATGTGCTGGGCGACGTGAATGGTGACGGCATTGTTGACATTGCCGATGTTAACGCTGCCACTGATATGATTCTTGGTCTGCAAGACGCAACTGCAGTTGCCGATGTAAATGGCGACGGCACGGTTGATGTAGCCGACATGAACGCTATAATCGACATCGTTCTGGGACTGTAACCTTCCTCCCACAGAGTTCTTTTTAGACATAAGAACATAAGTATATAATGCTGCGCGTGACTACATAGGTGGTCGCGCGCAGTTATTTGTGTGGTAATTATTCCAGCCATATCGTCGTACCTACGGCACTTCCTTATGGCTGGCTACATTATCTCATCCCCAGAGGGATGCTGCCTGCTACACAATAGTCATCCCAACTCCACAACCAATCTTTTTCGACCGAACAATAAAATATTACTTTTTTTTATTGTTGTCCGGTAAAAACAAAAGAAAATATTTTATAATGATTTTATGCTTCGCTTAGAAAATGGCTTGCTCTGCAAGCAAAATGTAATTACCTAATAAATAGAGAGTAATATTATTTTGTGGGCAGGCCCACTATTTTCTTGGCGCTAGCCATATAAAATAAAAAGCTCATTTTCTTTTTTTTGTTCTATACCAAGCCCCTGTTATACCACAGTATCGTAACTCACAGAGTTTGGAAAAGTTAGAACAATTCCAATAAACTTTACCGGACACAACTAACTTTTTTTAGTGGACTGTAATATAACACAATTAACCCCAGCCTTGAAGGGCTGGGGTTATAAACATTAGAACAAATAATGTATGGTAAACTCTTACTTGATTGCCTCGTCGAGGGCTTTCCAGTGCTCGGGAGTCATATAGCGGGGAGTGAACAATGCTATGCTTGCCGCTCCTGCCTCTATACTGCCCTTTACAGCTACAGCAAGATCCTCGGGACTGATGGGAGGAATGAACAAGCCGCTGCTCACGGGTGTGTGCTTGAACTTGACACTTTGTACCTCCTCGGTTGTAATATTGCCTACCCATGTGGCAGGTTCCAAGTAGAATGAATTGTAGTTCATGGGGAACAACATGTCCATATCCCACTTATTCCACTCCTGACGTACGAGTTGTTTAGCCAACGAGGGACCAGGGAACACATCGGCACTCATCTTCTTGCCTGTTGCCTTGCGCACCTTGCGAGCAACATGGTTAACGAGCTCGGTAACACGGTCGTAGCGGAACTGCAGCCACTCCTGGCACTTAGAGGGATCGGCAACTGTGCGGATGTCGATACCTGTACGAGAACGGAAGTCGGCAACACAACGGTCACAATAGCAGTAGTCGGCAGGAGCATACTCCTCGTCCATCACCAGATTATACTTAGACCACAGACCACGAGGAAGAATCACATCGGCATAGCGAATGTAGTCGAGCTGGATGTAATCAACATTCTTAATCTTGGCCTGAGCAATAGCATTGCGAGTGAGGTCGTCACGCACCTCGGGATTGGCAGGGTCAAGCACTTTATATCGCTCAACATAAGCAGGATGAGTGTCGGCAGGCTTGCCAAGACGATTCACTGCATACCACTCGTGCTTGAGGCCTGCACGCTTGAGGCAGTGCATCCATGAGTGATACTCCAGTCCCACCTCGTGAGCGATGCGAGCAGCAATAGCGATGTTCTTGAGGTTGTAAGAACCATCCATGCACACGCCCACTACGCCATGGCTTTTCCATAACTGGAAGTCGGCACGCAGCGAGTCTTCGTTAATAACCGGTTTGAGTGTGTCCCATGCGTAGACAGGAAACTTTGCCTGTGCACTAAAAGCTAGCATGAAGGAACAGAGGGTAATTAGAAATTTGTTCATAGTAAATTAGGATTTATTATTTAAAGGTACGGAATTGACGGAGAACATCGCATGTGGTTACATAACCAGCCAAACTGCGAGGATTAGCATCGGCAAAGAGCTTGAGCGCGTTGAGTGCACGATACTGATATGTATCTTTGTTGAGCTTGTGAATCACATTATACTCTTCGTCGTACTCGGTTGTATAGAAAGAGTCGCCATAGGGCAAGAATGCAGCTGCATAGAGGTAGCATTGCTTCATGGGCAACTTGATACCAGGCTGATTAACAGCCATATCATACAACTTGGCAGCCTCGGCAAGGAAGTCAAACTCGCCCTCGTATCGCATAGAGTCGTAAACACTGTTGCTGTAACGAGAGATATACCAGCAGTTGCCACGATATGACGCCTGAAGGAACATATTAGCCAGCAAATAAGCAGTCTCGGCCTTTTCGGCACCAGCGGGTTGCTCGTCAAACTGCTTCTTGAGTGTGACATATTCCTTGCAGAATTCAAGCTTCTGATTGCTAGTGATGTTGTAGGTACCCTCGTCGAAGCCTGCGTCGTTATACTGACGCTTGAAGCACATCTCCACGTGGTAGTCGCGTACCGATGAATAAGGAGCAATTCTTTGCTTACCAAGGTAATCGAGAGATACCTTCTCAAGGTAAGAAATTGCCTCGGCAAAGCGGCCCTCGCGTATGAGTTTGGTACCAACCATATCGTTGAACTTGTCGGCAGTCATGTCCTGCTCGGCTTGCAGAATCCATGCCTCAAAGTCGGTAGCAGGCTTAGCCTTGATGTAAGCATAGTAGTCAATCATCTGCTGCGATGTCATGTTGTCGATGTAGTCCCAGTGTTCATACACAACATCGGCATGGTTGTCCATCCACTTAACGAGCGCAGCAGCCAGTGGAGCGTAGCCTTGCTTGGTGTAACTGGGAGCGAGGTCGTCGTATATCAAGTTTTGAAGAACTTCGGTGTAGTGGTTATGAGCACCAATCTCATAGTCGTTCCATGCATCGGCGGGCTCCTTCTTCTCCATCTCGGTAAGCCACTGCATCTCTTGCTTGAGGAATGCAAAAGTCTTCTTGCTAGGTTTCTCGCCGCAAGCAGTTGCCACGAGACGACAAACGCGAGCGTTGTCAATCATGCGCTCGGTGCCTTTCATCTTCATTGCCTTATCAAGCTGTGATACGGCTTCCTTGTCGTTGCCCAGGGCGTGGTTGGGCCAACCCATAGCACTCTGCCACATTGCAGGGAATTGCGTCTTATTCTCGGCAACAACCTGCTTAGCGAAGTTGACGAGAGCATTGATTTCTTTAGCGTTTTGTGCCTCGGCAGCAGTATCATCATCGTCGTGATATTTAAGCAAGCTGTAGTGAGAGTCGCTCAGAGTATTGGTAAGCTCTTGAAGGATATAGATGAGAGCAGGCGAACTGGGATTGCGAGCATATTCCTTCTTGAGACCATCAAGGTTGATGTTGTCGCGATTAATCCACATGAGGCTGTTCATGTCGCCCAACTCGTAGTAGATGTCAGACGCCTCGTCGAGCTTGCCCATATTGTAGAGGGCACCGGCGTAGATGTCTTTCATCATATCCTTGAAAACACTTGCACTAACCTTGTCCTTGTGGTTGTTCCAGTAGGCCAGGTTGGCTGCATGGTTGCCCATGAGCATATTGGTACGCATCACCATAAGGCAATATTGACCAGCCAGGCGAGTGCCACCATAGCTGCGAGCCTGATAGTTCATGTAGTTGATGTCCTTCTCACGCTGAGCAAGGTCTTCCTTTGAGGGATAGTTCCAACCTTCGTTCTGTAGGTCGTTAGAGATTTTAGTGTACTTGCACAGCAAGCGCAAGTAAGCAAGCATCTCCTTGTCGCCCTTGTCGCGAGCAGCCTTGATGAGGGCATTTTCGCTCTCGTCAAAGTTCTCATTGCTTACATACCACAAACTGCTGATGTCATAGGTTCTCTCCTTGATATCAGGCGAGTAGTTAATCCAGAACTGCTGAATGCGCGGCGTAAAGGTATACCCCATCTGGTTACGCTGGAAAGCACTGAACACTGAGTAGTGAGGACGCCCCCAAGGGCCGCACGCCATAGCTGTGCTGATGCCTGTGGCAAGCACGATGCTAACGATTAAAAATCGCTTTAAAGAATTCATTATCATAGTTTTCAATATTTTTGGTGTCTAAACTATATATTACAACTTGTTTGTTAAGACTGGGACGCTCCTTCTCGGTAGCCTCCACAATGTGCATGATTTGCTCGGCAGTGGGTCGCATAACGATGAGACTGTCGCCCACATGGAACATCACGCGGTCGCTACCATCGCTGTTAGGCTCGGGCATCACGCGGTCAGAGATTACCATATATCTGCCGGGAGTAGAACTCTTATGATAAATGGTAGTATCGCTAAGGTTAGCACTATACACGATGGCCTTAAACTGCTTGTCGGTATAGAGCAAGTTCCACTCATAGGTGGGCCATGCAGCACACAACGGCAAGTCATAGCGACGCAAGTGCTTGAGGTAGGGATACACATCGCGATAGTCGAGTATGGGATTGCGATCGT
>JAGHTV010000004.1 GCA_018065165.1 Candidatus Sodaliphilus fimicaballi
CACCAAGGCTGGCGACTGGTTGGCTCTGGGCGACAGCCTCAACGAGTTTATCCAGGACGCCATCGACCTCATCGAGTTCTGCAACGGCGACCCCGCAACCAGTAAATGGGCTCAGGTACGTGCCCAGATGGGCCACCCCGCACCCTTTGGCCTCAAGTATTTAGGCATAGGTAACGAGCAGTGGGGCGAGTGGTATGCTCCCATGCTCAAGGCGTTCATGGAACCCCTGCGCAAGCAGTATCCCGAGATACAAATTATCGGTTCGGCTGGTCCCTGGCCCGACGGCAAGGAGTATGACGAGATGTGGCCACTCATGCGCGAGGCCAAGGTTGACCTTGTTGACGAGCACTTCTACAAGAACGAGGAGTTCTTCTTGTCGCAGGCTCACCGCTACGACAAGTTCCCCCGCAAGGGACCCAAGGTGTTTGCAGGCGAGTATGCTTGCCACGGCACTGGCAAGAAGTGGAACCGCTTCTACTCATCGATATGCGAGGCTGCCCTCATGACAGGCCTCGAACGTAATGCCGACGTGGTGCGCATGGCAACCTATGCACCGCTGTTTGCCCACATCGACGGCTGGCAATGGCGTCCCGACATGATTTGGTTTGACAACCTGCGCTCGGTGCGCACATCGTCTTACCTCGTGCAGCAACTCTTTGCCACCAACCGTGGCACACACGTGCTGCCCACAACCTGCCCCGACGGCGACATCTATGCCAGCGCAGTGCTCGACAAGGATGACAATGGCGCCATCATTGTCGAGGTGGTAAATGCCGGCTCAGGCAACGCACAGGCAACAATCAACCTCAAGGGCCTCAAGGGTGAGCACACTGTAACCTGCACCACTCTGGCAGCCGAGAACATCCAAAAGATGCAAAACGTGAACTACGGCCCTGAGAAGATTGCCGATGTGATTGACTGCGACAACTCGCTCGACAACCCCGCTAACGTGGCTCCCGCCATAAGCACCAGCACAGTTACTTGCCCCGAGTTTACAATAAATGCCCCCGCGCGCTCGTTAACTGTATATAGAATAAAATAACAGTGTGCCCGGCCTTAAAGGCCGGGGAAAAAGAAAGAACAAAACTTAAAACCATATACAATGAAGAAATTACTTATCATCCCTGTGCTGGCTATGGCATTTACTGCTGCCAGTGCACAGACTATCAAGCAAGACCCTCAGGTGGAGGCTCAGGTGGAGGCATTGCTCTCTAAGATGACCCTCGCCGACAAGGTGGGCCAGATGTGCGAGCTTACTATTGACAAGGTGGCTCAACAGTCGAGCGACGACCACGTAATCAGTAACAAATCTATGCAAAGC
>JAGHTV010000158.1 GCA_018065165.1 Candidatus Sodaliphilus fimicaballi
CTGGAGGCTGATATAATCAACACTGAGGCAGCCTAACTTTATTGATTTTTGTAGGGAGTTAGCCTTTCTCTTTTCAACTATTTTTTTTAACTTTGTAACCACAACAACACCATTCATAAGAAAAGGGGAATTCTAAATCTCTAATATATACAATATGAACTTTCTTGAAGAAAAGATTCTCGAAGATGGCAAAATCAATCCTGGCAACGTGCTTAAGGTTGACAATTTCCTTAACCACCAGATTGATATCGACATTATGCGCCAAATTGCTTACGAATTCAAGCGTCGTTTCAAGGGCGAGACAGTAAACAAAGTCTTAACAATCGAAGCAAGCGGTATCGCTATCGCCACCATGCTTGCCGACCTCTATGATGTGCCCGTGGTGTTTGCCAAGAAGAGTCAGACAGTGAACAGTAGCGACGACAAGTATGTGTCTCAGGCCTACTCGTTTACCCACAAGAAAATGAACAATGTGTTTGTTTCTCGTCCTTATCTCTCGGCCGACGACAAAGTACTCATCGTTGACGACTTCCTGGCCGACGGCGAAGCTGCACGCGCTCTTATCGACATCGTTCACCAAGCAGGTGGCGAAGTTACTGGTATAGGTGTCGCAATTGAGAAGGGCGTACAACAAGGTGGCGCTAAGCTGCGTGCCGCTGGCTATCATCTCGAGTCGATAGCTATCATCGACAAGATGGACTACGAGAGCCAGACAATCGAATTCAGAAAATAAATTCTTGTTTTATAACTTCCCCTACTACACAATTTTCTTATGAACAACATTTACAACCTCGATGGCCGCGTGCCATTGATGCAGGCTGTGCCATTTGGTCTACAGCATGTGCTGGCGATGTTTGTTGCCAACATCACCCCTATCATCATCCTGGCCAATGTCGTAGGCATTGATGCCGAACTTAGTGCATCACTCATCCAGAACTGTATGATTATTGCCGGTATCGGTACGCTCATACAGTTGTACCCAGTGTGGCGCATAGGTTGCCGCTTGCCCATCGTGATGGGTATCAGTTTCACATTCCTGTCACTGGCCATCGTCATTGCTACCACTCAAGGCATGGGCACGCTCATGTGTGCTGTGGTAATAGGCGGTATCGTCGAAGGCTTGTTGGGTTTATTCCCTCGTTACTGGACCAAGCTCATTCCTCCCATCGTAGCAGCAACAGTAGTTACCGCCATTGGTTTCTCTCTGCTTCCCATCGGTGCTAACTCATTTGCCGGTGGTCAGGGTGCCGAGGACTTTGGCTCATTCAACAACTGGATTGTGGGCACAATTACCTTGCTTGCATGCCTCATCACCCAAATCCTAGGTCGTGGCATACTTCGCTCTCTCTCGGTGCTCGTGGGTCTCGTCGTGGGCTATATCGTGGCTACATGCATGGGAATGGTTAGTTTCTCGGCACTCAGCAGTGCTGGTTTCGTAGCATTGCCCAAGTTCCTGCCATTTGAACTCAACTTCGACCTGGGTGCTACACTCTCAGTCATCGCAGTATTCTTTGTTTCGGCAACCGAGACCATTGGTGACACCAGTGCGCTTGCCAACGGTGCCCTGGGCCGCAACCCCGAGAAGAAAGAACTTGGTGCTGCAGTTGCTTGCGACGGTTTCGTGAGCAGTCTTGCGGGTCTGTTTGGCTGTACCCCCATCACATCGTTCAGCCAGAATGTGGGCTTGGCAACAATGTCAAAGGTGGTTAACCGCTTTGCCATAGGCGTGGGCGCCGTAATCATGATTCTGGGCGGTATCTTCCCCGTCGTAGGTCTGTTGCTCACCACTATTCCTCAAGCAGTGCTGGGTGGTTGCACCGTTATGATGTTTGGTTCAATCCTCTTTGCAGGCTTTGGTATGCTGGCTCGCTGCGGCTTCTCACAGCGCAACATGATTATCGTATCACTGTCGCTCAGCGTGGGTCTGGGCTTTACTCAAGCAACACAGATGTTTGCAATCTTCCCCCAGATTATCCAAACAGTATTTGCTGAAAACTGCGTAGCAGTGGTATTCATCCTCGCTGTTCTCCTCAACCTCATTCTTCCAAAAGAAGACGAGAAGAAGACCGAAGTTGCTAAGGAAGCGTAATCTCAGGTAACACAAGTTTATCTCCATAAATTATCACATCATGGACCACAACCCCATCTACAACGCTCGCGAACAGGGCACACCCAAAATGCTCATTCTGGGAGTGCAGCACCTGTTTGCAATGTTTGGCGCTACCATCCTGGTACCCGCCATTACAGGTCTCTCAGTATCGGCAACCCTGCTGTTTGCCGGTATAGGTACCCTGCTGTTCCACTTTATCTCTAAGATGAAAGTGCCAGCATTCCTCGGTTCAAGTTTCGCCTTCATTGGCGGTTATATGTCAATCAAGGAACTGGGCATGACTCAAGGTCTCAGTGCCGAGATGGCTCTCAACTATGCCTGCATAGGCGTGGCTGCAGCGTCACTGGTTTACTTTGTAATGGCGGCGTTGCTACGCACCTTTGGCACCGAGAAGGTGATGCGTTACTTCCCTCCCGTTGTAACAGGTCCCATGGTCATTGCCATTGGTCTCACGCTGTCGGGCTCGGCTATCACCAACTGCCAGAGCAGCTGGCTGCTTGCCATCACTGCCATTGTTGTAGTAATCGTATCATCGGTATGGGGCAAGGGTATGATCAAGATTATCCCCATCCTGCTGGGTGTTATCAGCTCATATGCGCTGGCAGCGGTTATGGGCGATGTCGATTTCTCAAAGCTCTCAGAGGCAGCCTGGATAGGTATGCCCGTTGAAAGCGGACGCACCGTGTTTGCAGTGATGAGCGACCTTGACTCACAAATTCTCATTGCCTCAATCATTGCCATCGTTCCCATCGCATTTGCGACCATCATGGAGCACATAGGCGACATGTGTGCCATCCAGAGCACCGTCAACCGCAACTTCATCAAGGATCCCGGCTTGCACCGCACACTCACAGGCGACGGTCTCGCTACCTTGATTGCATCGCTCTTTGGTGCTCCTGCCAACACAACTTACGGCGAGAACACCGGCGTGCTCAACCTCACCAAGGTATTTGACCCGCTGGTAATACGCCTTGCGGCCGTGTTTGCCATTGTGCTCAGCTTCTGCCCCAAGTTTGCCTGCCTCATAGGCCTTATGCCTGCGGCAACCATTGGCGGTGTATCGCTCATCCTGTATGGTATGATCTCGGCTGTGGGTGTTCGCAACCTCGTTGAGCAGTCGGTTGACTTCTCAAGCTCACGCAATGTGTTTGTTGCAGCTCTCATCCTCGTCATCGCCATCGGTGTCAAGTATGGTGCTAACGATGCCATCGCAATAGGCTCGGTAAACTTCTCAGGCCTTGCACTTGCAGCTATCGTAGGTATCGTGCTCAACGCTATCCTGCCCGAGAAACTGGGTATGAAGGTAAAGAGCTTCGACGGCAAGAAGAAACACGAGAAATAATCCATTTTGTAAACCTAAAACATATAGTCTATGTTAACAAAAATCTTTGGGTTTGACCCCAAAACAATGACTCTGAAGAAAGAGGTGATGGGTGGTATCACCACTTTCTTGACCATGGCTTACATCCTGGCCGTGAACCCCAGCATTCTCGGCGACGCCGGCATGGATGCTGGTGCAGTGTTTACCGCTACCGTAGTATCGGCAATCGTCGCTACACTGGTAATGGCGATGTATGCCAAGTTACCCTTTGCTCTGGCACCGGGTATGGGCCTCAACGCCTTCTTTGCCTACACCGTGGTTCTCACCATGGGTTACACATGGCAGTTTGCCCTCACAGCAGTACTCATCGAGGGTATCATCTTCATCTTGCTCACCCTTACCGGCCTGCGCATGAAGATTGTTAACTGCATGCCCTTGCTGCTGCGCCGCGCCATCTCGCCCGGTATTGGCTTGTTCATTGCCTTCATTGGCCTCAAGAACGCTGGCATCGTTACCGACAACGCTGCCACACTGGTGAGCCTGGGCAACCTGCACGACCCTGCTGTGCTGCTGGCATGCTTTGGCATCCTGCTCAGCGTTGTACTGCTGGTGCGCAATGTAACTGGTGCACTGCTCATTGG
>JAGHTV010000230.1 GCA_018065165.1 Candidatus Sodaliphilus fimicaballi
TAAGGCTGGTCCTAGCAATGCTGGCGAATTCAAAATGGATAACATCGAGAACTGGAGTGGCGAGGGTGCTAACCGTGCAGCTCTGGCCATCAAGTGGATGGGCAGTGAGTACACATGGGTACTTGGCTACAAGTTTGACGGTACCGACAAGACTGGTGCTGACATGGTACAGGCTATCGTGGCCAACAACTCACGCTTCTTTGCTATGGGTGCTGGTACAAACTATGGTATGACAATTGGCGGTTTTGGTTATGATGCCGATGGTGATGGTTTTACACTGCTCGACAAGAATGGTGCTACTGTTGAACCTGATGAGACTGGTATGTACATGCTTTCAGGCACAAACTTCGATGGCTACACATCAGCTAGCGATGCCGACTACTGGAACAGCGGTTGGATGCAGGGTTACTGGAGCTACAATCTTAGCGACGATCCCGCTACAAAGATTAGCTATGCAAGCACAGGTTGCTCTGGCCGCAAACTCAAAGACGGTTGCTGGGACCTTTGGCTGTTCTCTCCCTTCAGTGGTGGTAGCAACACATGGGGCGACTTCAAGGCTGTTCCCGCCGAGACTCCCACTGCAGTTGATACTGTTGAAGCTGTCAAGAGCGTAGCATCAGTAAGTTATGTAAACATCGCTGGTCAAGTAAGCGCTGAGCCTTTCTGCGGTATGAACATCGTGGTTACTACTTACACCGATGGTAGCAAGTCGTCAGTAAAGGTTATCAAGTAATAATAATCATTCATTACAGGTGGGTTCATTCGATAGAACCCACCTAATATTAATTAATAGTTACAACTTTCGGGTATGAAAAAAATGTTCTTAATGCTGGCTGCCGGCTTGATGGCAGCAAACTCTTATGCTCAGTACACCGACGGCTTGTTCATCGTTAACGAGGACTGGTTCGGCCACAACTCGAGCACAGTGAATTTCTACTCTTACAAGACCGGCGAGATGACTTATCGCGCCTTCCAAAAGGAGAATGAGGGCAAGACTCTGGGCAACACCACACAGTTTGCAGCTAAGGATGCCAACAACATCTACTTCTGCTCTAAGCAGAACTACGGTGAGACTGGCGGACGCTTTGATGTTGCCGACGCTAAGACACTCGCACTCAAGCACTCTATTGCAACTTTCAGCGGTAGCGGCGACACTCGCGCTTGCTTCCCCTTCAGCGACAGCAAGGTATATGTAGGTACTACAAAGGGTATCTATGTTTACAACCCCACAACACAAGAGGTTGCAGGTCCCATCGAGGGCACCAGCGTGAAAGAACCCGGCTTGATGGAACTCGCTGGCGACAAGCTCATCGTGTGTGCACAAGGCAAGGGCGTATATGTGATTGATACCAATACCGATGCCCTTGATAAGACTGTTGATGTATCTACAAGTGCATGTGCACTGTTCAAGGTGAATAGTGACCTGTATGTAGCTGTGAACAATTGCACATGGGGTACACCTAAGGATACCAACATTGAGCAGTTCATTAAGCTCGATGCAACTACATTTGAGCCCGAGACAACAACTGCAGTTCCCATGGCATGCCAGAACTCTTCTTTTGCATGGAAGAAGACTGCTCCGGCTGTAGATGCTGAGAACGAGGTGCTCTACTATGCTCCTGCCGACGGCGGTAACTTCATCAGCAAGTATGACCTCAAGAGCGGTGAGTTCATCCAGAACTTCATCACTCTGCCCCAGGGCGAGACCATGTATGGCAACGTATGCGCCCTTGACCCCAACACTGGCAACATCGTTGTTGTTACATTCACCGGTTATGGCTCACAAAAGTACTACATGCACATCTACAACAAGCAGGGCGAGGAGACTCAAGATGCACTGCTGCTCGACGACAACTACTGGTTCCCCGCTATGCTGGTATTTACCGATTCAAAGATAACAGGTGTCGAGGGTGTTGACGTAGTTAAGACTGTTACAGGTGTCAAGTATGTCAACCTTGCTGGTCAGTCAAGCACCATGCCATTTGAGGGCATCAATATTGTTGTTACCACTTATTCAGATGGTAGCCACACTTCAATAAAGAAAAACATAAAGTAAAGATTTCTTCATAAAGATTATAGATTATATAGGATAAATAGTAACAATAATAATGGCACCTGTGCGTGATGCATAGGTGCCATTTTCTTATCTTGTGGGTTGGAATCCCAGAAAGTTCATTAGGGATTATTTCTTCTTGGGCTCGAGGGTCACAAGGTAGGCACTGAGCAGTACCAGCACGCCGGCAACGGGTTTGTCCCATGTGAGCAATGCTTGGCCTATTGAGAATGCCACGATTGAGGCAACTACGGGCTGCAGATTGGTATAGATGCTTACTGTAGTTGCGTTGATAAACTTCATTGCGTAGGGTATCATGAAGTAACCCAGCACGGTAGCCAGCAGCACGACAAACGCTGTTGCGCTGGCAGCCTGCCATGTGCATGCACTAGTGTAGAGCAGTTGCGGACCCTCCATCACTGCTGTGAGTGGCACCATAATGATGGCCGATGCTAGGAAAGTCCACTTCATTTGGGTAACCGAACTGTACTTTTGCGACACCTTGCGAGTGGTGAGCAGGTAGATGACCCATGTG
>JAGHTV010000274.1 GCA_018065165.1 Candidatus Sodaliphilus fimicaballi
TATAGAGCCGTGACAAGCTATCTCAATCACATCCTCGCCGGTAAATGAGCGTGGGTTGCGGAAGAGGGTCACAACTACCTCGTCGAGCACATTGCCCTGCGTGTCGACGATGCGACCCAGGTGCACTGTATGACTCTCACACTGGTTAAGGTCCTTGCCCTGCCAGCGCGACTGGACTATCTCAAATGCACGGCTGCCGCTCACGCGCACAACGGCGATGCCTCCCATGCCCTGTGGGGTAGAGATGGCACATATAGTGTCTTGATTAAGTGGGTCTAGGTTGATCATCGGCGTGGTGTGTATTGAGGCCATTGTTTGATGTTTTGCTTGCTCTCGATGCTCTGCTCCAAGTCGTCGGGCAGTGAGGCGAGGAAGTCAATGCCGGTGAGGCGTTCAACCTCGTCGATGGTAGTGGCATAGTTGGTCCATGACTTCTCCAGGTCGCGGTTTTCCATCACAAACGCGATGGCACGCTTGCTAAGCGGCGCATAGACGACCTTGAAGAACTTCTCGGGAACAGAGATGTTGCGGTTCTTGCCGGTCTTCTTCATGTTGCCACTTAACACGGGGCCAGTGAAGATTACCAGACGGTCGTTCTTGCGTCCCCAGTTGTGGATTGCCTCCTCCATGTGTCGCCACGCGCCGTCATTGAGCGCGTGCAGTTGCGGGCACATGTTGGTCATGTAGAAGCATTGACGCATAGCGGTCTTGTCCCATCGCATGTCCATAGCAGGAGCCATGTGGCCACGGTCATAACCCGTGTTCTTGTACTCCCACCAGTCGGGACACGACTTCACCTTCTCGTCCTTGTTAAACTCGTAGTTCTCACGCTTCTCGGCATCGGGGGCGTTGGCCATCGATACTTGGGTATTAGTCAGCTCATATACAACGCAGTTGGGGATGCGGTGACGTGTGTTGAAGTAAACGGTCATGTAGTCATACTTCACCGTCTGGTTGTCGGTGCTAGCGGGCAGTGCCACATTGAGCAGCGACGCGTCGCCTGTCGACTGGTAGTTGCCAGTGAAAGAGTCGGGCTGAGTTTCCACGGTTTCCGCACTTTCCACTGTTGTGCTCAAGTTTCCGCTGTTTCCACTGTTTCCACTGTTTCCACTGTTTCCAGTGCAAGCTGTGAGCGTGAGTCCCGTAAGGATATATAGGAATAACTTCTTCATCATGTTATTTAATTAAAGTGATTGCAAAGATAATGCTTTTTTGACGAATAATTGAGTCAAGGCATAAACTTTTCGACTTTGCTTTTATGTAATTGCGTGTGGATTGTTTTTGGAATTGTGGAATTTTTATTTACCTTTGCATTGTTATACGCTAATAATTATACAGTTTGCAAAATAATGAAAAAGACCTTTTTACTTGTTACTCTTATGATTACTACACTGTTCAGCTGTGCTCATGCCGAGGATGTCTTTACCACTCCGAGTGGAAAGAACGTAGAGTTCGTGGCCATAAAGCATTCAAGCATAAGAATAGTTTACGACGGCAAGGAGATTGCCATTGATCCCGTAACCAAGCTGCCTCCTGTTACCGACTTCTCGACCTTCCCCAAGGCCGACTACATCTTTGTAACTCACGAGCACTTTGATCATTGCGACTCGGTTGCTGTGGAACAACTTAGCAAAGAAGGAACCGTAGTCATTGCCAATGCCAATTCTGCAAAAATATTAGGCAAAGGCGAGGTAATGCATAATGGAGACAAGAAAGAGTTGGCTCCCGACATTACCGTAGAAGCCGTACCAGCTTACAATATCACCCAAGGCAAGACACAGTTCCACCCCAAGGGCCGTGACAATGGTTATATCATCACCCTCGACGGATTCCGTATCTACATTGCCGGTGATACTGAGGACATCCCTGAACTTGCCGATGTTAATGATATAGAAGTGGCTTTCTTACCTTGCAACCAGCCATTTACGATGCTGCCTAAGCAACTTGCCAAGGCTGCATCAGTTGTTAAGCCTAAGGTGCTGTTCCCTTATCATCTGGGCGACACTAACCTTGATGAGGTTGAAGCGCAACTGAAAGGACTTGACATGGATGTGCGCATCCTTAAGAACTATAAATAAAATACAATTAGTATCGCAGGTCGACCTCGACCAGTATGACATGGTCATAAACAGACTGGCTGAGGAGATGTCCAAGATGTGGGTTAATGGCCTCTCGCCTTGAAATGTCGGTTCTTCGGGTTTTCGAAACATCGATATTTCGAATCTTCGATATCTCGATATTTCGATAATTCGATATTTCGAGGATTCGAGTCTTCGATTTTTCGACTAATCGAGTAGGCGATTTTTTAAAAAGATTTGCTACAATAAGTCACTTAAACGATATTTTATGGCGCTGGCAACTGCTAGCGCTATTTTCGTTTTAGCAATGCGCTAGAAGGGAACGGCAATGTTAATAAACATTAAAATGCATTTGTTAGACCAAATGTTAATTTGTCGCATTTTGTTAACTTAATTATATTAAAAGTGCACTATTTGTGAAAAAAACTAGCATTTTTCTTGTTGAAAATGTTGCCCATTTAAGATATTTTTACTTTCTTTGCAGTATGTATCATAGTAACGCGCTTGCGCGTAGGTGCACAAGTGCGCTCATGTAAAAGCAAAGTATGATATTAATTAACTTAATTATAAACAATTAACCAATTTTTTCACAAAAAACCAAATGCGTATGAAAAAGCAATTTGTTTTGTTAGTTGCTATGGCTATCGCTTGTGGAGCTCCCGCTAGTTTCTCAACAACTAGCACTGGTTTCACTGCAGTTGCTCAAAGTAACAATGGAAAAGTATCCGGCGTCATCAAGGATGACAAGGGTGAGCCCCTGATTGGAGCTTCGGTAAAGGTTAAAGGTACCAACCGTGGTACAGTAACTGACCTCGATGGCTTCTATTCAATCCAAGCTCCTGCCAATGCTACATTGGAAGTAAGCTATGTAGGTTACAAAACAATCACCGTTCCCGCTTCTAAGGGTGGTGAAATCGTTTTGTCATCTTCAGCAACTCTCGACGAGGTTGTCATCACAGCTGAGTTCGGTATGAAGCGTGTCGCTCGTGCCGTAGGTTCTTCAGTTCAAAACGTGAAGGCTACTGACATCGCTGAGTCAGGTCGTACCGACTTCATCACTGCCCTCCAGGGTCGTGTATCTGGTATGACAGTTACTAGCACAAGTGGTGCTCCTGGTGCATCAACTCAGGTTATCCTGCGTAGTGCAACATCACTCTCTGGTAACAACCAACCTCTCTACGTTATTGATGGTATCCCCATGAATAACACAACTTTCAATGGTACCAACTCTTTCGCTAATGGCGATAGCTCTGGTAGCTCTGTTCGTGACGGTGACTTCGCTTCTCGTGGTAACGATATCAACCCCGAGGACATCGAGTCAATGACAGTCCTCAAGGGTGCTGCTGCTGCCGCTCTTTACGGTTCAGATGCATCTAACGGTGCTATCATCATCACCACTAAGAAGGGTACAAATGGCGCTGCTAAGGTTACTTACAGCAACCAGTTGTCTTTCCAAAAGGCTTACGGCTGGCCCGAGATCCAGCACAAGTATGCTAATGGTGCTTATGGTGCAACAAACTACTACTACACTTCAGCTTGGGGTGGTCCTTTCACAGGTGAGTATGAGACTTACGATAACGTAAAGGCTATCCTCCAAACAGGTTTCCTCCAGAAGCACAACATCAGTGTTCAGGCTGGTAACGACAAGATGAGTGTACGTGCAAGTGCTTCTTTCATCGACCAAGACGGTGTTATCAAGACTACTAACCTCAACCGTAAGAACCTCTCAGTTGCTGGTAAGGGTCAAATCACTAAGTGGTTGGCATTCGACGCTTCAATGCAATACGTTCACCTTACTAATGATAAGGTTGACCGTTACACTGCTGGTCCTCTCTATCGTGCTTACTTGTGGCCCCACGTTGATAACATGGCTAACTGGCTGCACGAGGATGGCATCCACATGCGTTATCCCGAGCACTACACCGATACTGACCTCTTGAACCCCTTATATAAAATGTATAAGGGCCTCAACAAGGACCAAACAGATCGTTTCATCAGTGCGATGAACTTCAACATTACTCCGTTTGAGGGTGCTTACATCCGCGGCCAGTTTGGTTGGGACGTTTCAACTTCTCAATATGAGTATGGTAACCACCCCTTCTATGCAGGTACTAACCTCGCAGTTACTAAGGGCGGTAGCTACAGCATCTCTAAGTACAACACAAGCGACCCCACAGTCAATGTACTCGTTGGTTACAACAACACATTCGACAAGGTTCACACTATCGGTGCTCAACTCGGTTTCCACAGCGTTGAGAACGGTGTGACTTCACTCGCTTCTTCAGGTTCTGACTTCCAGCTCCTCGACTTCTACTCAATCAACAACTGTAATCCTTCAACTGTTGTTTCTAAGAAGAAGAACACTAAGCGCCGCGTAATCGGTCTTT
Organism: Candidatus Sodaliphilus fimicaballi; assembly: GCA_018065165.1. GTDB lineage: Bacteria > Bacteroidota > Bacteroidia > Bacteroidales > Muribaculaceae > Sodaliphilus > Sodaliphilus fimicaballi. Next base: position 4,466 of record JAGHTV010000274.1, read on the forward strand.
CTGGTCAATTCGAGTACGGTTACAACAACATGGCATTTGCTACATTCCGTTTCCGTGAGGATAAGTCATCTACACTTCCTAAGGACAACAACACTTACTTCTATCCCGCAGTTGAGCTTTCTTGGGTTCTCACTGAGCTCAAGGGTCTCAAGGATCTTGACGCACTCAACTACTTCAAGCTGCGTGGTTCATGGGCTAAGGTAGGTAAGGACGCTCCCGCTCTCTCTATCGATCCCGAGCTCGAGGCAACTGGTCTTACTGGTGGTGGTTACAAGTATGGCTTCACAGGTCCTAACAAGGCCCTCAAGCCTGAGATGAATACATCTTGGGAGGTTGGTTTCGAGGCACGCGCTTGGAACAACCGCTTGAACGCTGACTTCACTTACTTCAAGACTAAGTGTGAAGACCAGATCGTAACTGGTTTCCGTATGTCTTATGCAACTGGTTTCGTGTTGAACAACATGAACGTTGGTTCATTTACTACTAACGGTTGGGAGGCTCACATCGACGCTGACCTCGTTAAGGCTGGTGACTTCACTTGGAACCTCGGTTTCAACGCATCACACACTACTTCTAAGGTAGTTTATCTGCCCGAGAACCTCTCTGAGTACTACAATGCTTACACTTGGAACTCAGGTAACATCCGTAACGGTATCATGCTTGGCCAGCCCATTACTACTGTAACTGGTCGCGCATTCCAACGCAACGACAAGGGTGAAATCCTTATCAGCCCCACAACTGGTATGCCTATCGTTGACGCTAACTGGACAGTTCTTGGCGACCGTGAGCCCGACCTCCGCTTCGGTATCACAACTGCTCTCTCTTACAAGGACTTCCGCCTGAGCGCTATGTTCAGCGGCCGTCTTGGCGCTACAATGGTTAACGGTACAGCTCGTGAAATGATGAACCGCGGTCTTAGCGAGTATTCAGTTAAGTTCCGTGAGCACGCTGAGAGCTTCGTATTCAATGGCGTTCTCCAAGATGGTAACCAGAACCCCAAGTATGACGATAATGGTGTTGAAATCCCCGGATCTTACCATCCCACTTACAACACAATCGCTATCCAAACTACAACTGGTTCAGCTTCAACTTGGGTTGACGACTATGATGAACTCTGGGTACAGAAGGGTATCAACTACCTGCGTATGCAAGAGCTCCGCCTCAACTACAATGTTCCCGCTAAGTTCCTCAAGGAATTTACACACGGTTTCATCTCACGCGCACAACTTTATGTAGCAGGTAACGACCTCTTCACTCTTACTAACTACACTGGTTACGATGTAGTAGGTAACGTGATGTCAGCTGCTGCTGGTGGTGTTGGTGGTGAAGGTTACGACTGCTGGTCACTCCCCAGCCCCCGCACTTACACATTCGGTCTTAGCG
>JAGHTV010000213.1 GCA_018065165.1 Candidatus Sodaliphilus fimicaballi
CTGGCAGAGTGTGATGCTTCCCTGGTCGAGGGTGAGGGTGATGAGTGTGCGCACCTGTTGCCAACCTTGTCTTCCGGCAGCACCCGGACTGACCACGAGCACGGCGAGCGAGCGGTCGGGCATCACCTTGAGGATGTGGCTGTGGCCGCACACCATGAGCTTGGGACGCGACAACTGCAGGCGGTTGCGCATGCCGGGGGCATACTTGCCGGGATATCCGCCTATGTGGGTGAGGACCACCTTCACGCCCTCGGTCTCAAAGATTTCCATCTCCTTGAGCGTCTTGCGCAGGTTGCCGCCGTCGGCGTTGCCATACACGGCTCTCACCATAGGCACTATGGCACGCAGCCTGTCGAGCACTGCCTCGCTGCCTATGTCGCCCGCATGCCACACCTCGTCGCAATCGGCAAAGGACTGGGCATATCGGTCGTCCCACCACGAGTGGGTGTCACTTATGAGTCCTATCTTCTTCATTGTTCCTTATCCCATGGATATTTGCGCTTGGGGTTGCGTGGGAACCACCCCTTGTGCACACGCTCTTGCTGCTCAAATATCTCAAGTATGCTCCAGAAGCATGAGAATGCAGTGACGCTGAGCAATGATGACCACAGCACATCGTGAATGGTTACAGCCAGCACAGCAAGAATTATGCCGCTCACGAGAAACCACCACCAGCATTTTGTGCCAAAGTAGTATTCGCCCTTGATGACGAGCGGATGAAAAATACCTATCACAAGAAATGTGCATATTCCTATTACAATACCGGTGAGGTTATATTGAGCTAAAAAATCCATTATATACCTTTTATTATATTTATGGGGCAAAGGTAAGGAATATTTTTATAAAATGTTTCGCGTTTAATAAATATTTGCTAACTTTGCACCGCAAAAAGCGCCTGTGGCGAAATTGGTAGACGCGCTAGACTTAGGATCTAGTAACGCAAGTTGTGTAGGTTCGAGTCCTATCAGGCGCACAACTTAAAAAGGAGTTAAACTGGTAAACACCTGTTTAACTCCTTGTTTTTGTTATATAACTGTGAAATTTAGGTTGCTTTGCTATATGATAACCTGACGATGTGGTTCGTTTGGGAGCGTAGAGGGTTAAAGCAATAGGAGATGGCCTGATGACCATCTCCTATTTATATATATGTATGTTCTATTATGCTGCTTCGTTTTATTACTCTACAACTCGACATGCTCCCATGTAGCGGCGGCTGTAGTATGTCTCGGTTGAGTGGCTCTCGGTGATGCCACGGCTGCAAGCTGCGTGGATAAACTTGAATGTGTTGTCGTCGTTTACTTGAGTAACGATGCCCACATGACCGATGCGCTTGCCCACTGCACGACCGTTGAAGAACACGAGGTCGCCGGGTTGAAGGTCGCTGCGAGAAACACGCTTGCCATCGTAAATCTGGCCGCTTGATGTGCGGTCGAGGTTGATGCCGAAACGCTTGAATACAAAGCTTGTGAAACCTGAGCAGTCAAAGCCGCGAGGTGAAGACTGACCATGACGGTAGGGAACACCGCGGAACTGGAATGCGTAGTCAAGGATCTCTTGTACGCGAGTCTTTTGTTGTTGCTTCAGGTTAGAGAATTCAATCTGATCGAGGATGGTACCGTGCTTGCGTGCGTTGAGCTCTTGAGCCTGTGCTGTAATTGCAGGAATTACGAGTGCCAAGCAGAGCACGATTATTGAGAGAATGTTATGTTGCTTTGTAAAAGTCATAAGCATTTTTTTTGGTGAATATGAAGTGCAAATTTCTATCACAAAAAACGACCAAAATGTTGCACTTGAGAGCAATTTTTGCCCCTTATGTTTACAAAGATACTAAATCCTGACGCTCCATCCAAATGATTAAAACACTTGTAAACATTTACATTTGCAAACTATTTTTGCCCCGTTTTACCCCAAAAGTACCCCTCTAGGGCGTTAGCGGCTATTCTCATTCCTTAATTTTTGCATTAAAAAAATGACAAATTTTACACATTTTAACAATATAGCATTTTTTTTATGCTCTAAAACATAGAAATCGAGGCAAAATGCAAAAAAAGTGGCATCAAGGTGCGATTGAGCGTTCGCGACCGGTGATGCCACTATATATTATATGTATAGAAACGGCTTATTTGCGAGCGAGTTTTATTGCTCGTCCCAGGTTGTCGGCAATGTCGCCTGCCATAACACCATACTCTGAGTGTTCTTGTGCTGCGATGTCGCCTGCCAGACCATGGATGTACACGCCCAGCACTACGCCCAGGTCGGGTGAGTAGCCCTGTGCAATAAACGATGCAATGACACCTGTGAGCACATCGCCACTGCCTGCGGTTGCCATACCAGCGTTGCCGCTCGAGTTGATATATATCTTGCCGTCGGGACGAATGGTCATTGTGTAGTGACCCTTGAGCACGATGGTGATGTCATACAGGCGTGCGTCGTTAATTGCCTTCTTGAGGCGATCTTCGTCGGTCTGGTGTGCCCCAAATAGGCGGTCAAACTCGTGAGTATGGGGTGTGAGCACCGAACCCTTGGGTATGCTGCGCAGCAATATGGGACGGCGGCAGATGCAGTTGAGTGCATCGGCATCGAGCAAGCACGGATGGCGGCAACTCTTGAGGAAGGTGTCCAGGGCGTCAAGAGTCTCGTCGCTGGTTGTGATGCCAGGACCTATAGCTACCACGCTGTACTGGTGGTGCAACTCGATAGAGCTGGTTACATAGCTGTGACTGTCGGGTTCAAACAGCACCTCGGGGACAGCTGTCTGCAGTGGCAGGTAGCCCTCGCGTGGAGCGTGAACGGTAACCAGTCCAGCACCCGAGCGCATTGCACCGCGTGCGGCTAGGATGGCCGAACCCATCATGCCGTAGCTGCCTGCTACCAGGAAGATTGAACCGTTGTCATACTTATTGCTGAAGGGGTTGCGGTCAACTATCATCTCGTGGACATCTTCTTGCTCAATGAGATATGTGTCGGTGGGAATGTCGGCAATAGCCTCTTGGCTAAGCTCAAGGTCGAGAACCTTGCATTCGCCTATGAACTGTGCGTTCTCGGCAAAGAAGAATGCGAGACGCTTGAACTGGTAAACCAGTGTAAGGTCGGCCTTGATGATGTTGCGACGGTCGACTTGAGCGTTCCACTCGCTGAAGAGACCCGATGGCATGTCGATTGACACCACGTAGGCTCCACTATCGTTGATGTTTTGCACCAGTGTGGTGTAGCCGCCGCGCAGGGGAGTGCGCAGGCCCGAGCCAAACAAGCCGTCGATAACTACATCGTTCTCGTCGAGTTCAGGGACAATGAAAGTCTCGGTCACCTCGGTGTAGTCTATGCCCTCGAGCTGATATAGGCGGTCGCGATTGGCCGAGCAGCAGTTTGACAAGTGTGATGACTTTACATTGAGCAGATACACCTCGGGGTTGTAGCCTTGCTCAAAGAGCATGCGTGACACAGCGAGTGCGTCGCCACCATTGTCGCCAGGACCTGCAAAGACGACGATGCGCTTGGATGTGCGCCAGCGTGACATGATCTCGAGTGTTACAGCCGATGCTGCACGCTCCATCATGTCGAGCATTGAGATGCCTTCAACCTTAATAGTGTGCTCAAAGATGCGTCGTATTGCGTCGTTAGTAAATATCTTCATTGTCTATTGGAGTTTCGGTGATGGTTGATGATGTTGTTCAAGTGTATGTAGTTGTCCTGTAGCGTATTAATTATATAGGCACTTATGGATAGCAACATATCCTTGTAACTTAACTACAAATTTCGTTAAAATTTTAGAGCTATGCAAACAAAAAAGCTCAAAAAAATCAAGAAATTTTCAACTCGTTTTTTCTACCTGCTACGATGGTTAGTCGAGTGGCGTTCAAAGGCTGTGTTGTATCGCACTCGCCACAGGTCGTAGCGGTCGAGTTGACGCATGAGGCGAGGCTCAAAGTTGGCCCAACCTGGTCGATTGTCGCCACACCAAGCCTTCTCGGCCAGAGCTGCCAGGCGTGGGAACACCTGCATCTCTATCTTCCACGGCTCGGCACAATACTCGGTCCAGATGCAGCCCTCAATGCCTATGAGGTTGCGTGCAACCTGCTTGTCGCCAGCGTCGGGCACGAGTGCACCTTCATATACCTGCTTCACGGTGAGAGCGCGGTCGCCAGGAGCAATCTCGGTTTGCAGTGAGTCTTCGTGCGAAGTGAAGTAATGGTAGTAGCCGCTTGCATTTATCCACCTGTGCAGTGTGTCGATGCGTTCCTTGGGCATTTGCGGACGCATGTGCCAGCTCTCAATAATGCCAGTCTCGGGGTCTAGCCCCTCGGCACCGCCGTCCCAGCCTATGACCTCACGGCCATGAGCCTTGCACACATCTTGCACATGGCGCATGAAGTAGGTTTGCATCTCGTGAGTGTCTTTAATGCCATGTTCGCGCATAAACTGCTGTGTAGCTTCGCTCTCGTTCCACCACTTGGGAGCACACTCGTCGCCACCCACGTGTATGTAGTGGCAGGGGAAGAGCTCGCACACCTCGTTAAACACCTCGCTCAGGAACTTGAACACCTCGTTGCTGGGAGCGAGCACATTGTTCTGGCGGTTGAATATACCCCACGTCTCGGCGGTGTGCTTGGGTTCGTTGGGGGTAGTGCTGAATTCGGGGTGTGCAGCGAGCACGGCCATGCAATGGCCGGGGATGTCAATCTCGGGCATTACGGTGATGTATCTCTCGGCGGCATAGTTGATTACATCTTTAATTTCCTCTTGCGTGTAGTAGGCCTGGAAGGGACGGTCATAGTACTCGCCAGGGAATACGCCCTTAATTTCGCCACGACGATAGCTTCCACGCTCAGTGAGCTCGGGATGACTCTTTATTTCTACGCGCCAGCCCTGATCGTCGGTGAGGTGCCAGTGAAACACATTGAGCTTGTGCAGTGCCATCCAGTCGATGAACTGCTTGATGAATGACACGGGCGAGAAGTGGCGCACAACATCCATGTGCATGCCGCGATAGTTGAACTCGGGCGAGTCGGCAAGTATGGTGTGGGGTAGTTGCGGAAGGTCGCCCGGGCGCGTGGGCAGCATCTGTATCAGGGTGGTCATGCCGTTGAACATCAACTCGGCTTCGGTGGCTGTAACCTTGATGCCTTTCTCGTTAATGCACAGGGCGTAGTGCGGGCGGCAGCCTATTGTTGCGTTGTCAAAGACGATGCCGGCATCGTCCTTGCGGCTTACGAGTTGCAGGGGCAGGCCCAGCTTGTCGTTGCAGTAGTCAATGAGGTAGCTCGCTGCGGGCAACCCCTCGGCACACGCCCACACACCCATGCCGCGGGTAATGGTGAAGTGTTGGGTACTGTCGACATCAAGTGCTGTAACGGCAGGAACTACATTAAGCGTCGTCTCGCTAGCTGTTGATATGTTTGTATTCATTATTGCCATGATTGAGGCTATAATCATTGATTTTACAAGAAGTTTCATAAAGTGGTTGATTTTATTTACAAAAATAGTAATTTATTGGCGTTAGTAGAAGCAATGTGGCATAAAAAATATTTTAAGTCTCCATTAATTTGGTGGGGACAATAATCTTTGTTAATTTTGCACCACATAAAACATAAAACTCTATGGCAGATATTACAATAAATGGTTTGACTTTTGAACCATACATCACGAGAGAAATGATTGCTGAGCAAGTTAAGCGTGTGGCAGGCGAGATTAAGCGTGATTGCGAGGGTGACAACCCCTTGTTCCTGTGCGTGCTCAACGGCTCGTTTGTCTTTGCAGCCGACCTGTTTCGTGCTTGCGACTTCCTGAATGCTGAGATTACCTTCATTCGCTTCAAGAGTTACGAGGGTACAACATCGACAGGTGTTGTAAGGGAAATTATGGGACTCAATGAGGATATCAGTGGTCGTGAGGTTATCATCATAGAGGATATCGTCGACACAGGTGTCACTGCCAAGCAGTTGCGTGATATGCTTGCCGAGCACAACCCCAAGAGCGTGAAGATGGCAACATTGCTCTACAAGCCCGCTTCGCTCAAGCAGGGTAGCGCTCCCGAGTATGTGGGCTTTGAGATTCCCTCAAAGTTCATCTTGGGCTACGGTCTCGACCTGGATGGCAAGTGCCGCAACCTGCCCGACATATATGTGCTGAAAGAGCAAAAGTGATCGAACCATAAACATTAAGACTAAAAAACATAAAATTAAGGAGGATTTAAGAAATGCTTAACATCGTTATTTTTGGCGCTCCTGGTAGCGGTAAGGGTACACAAAGTGACAATCTCATCAAGACCTATGGTCTGTTTCATATCTCAACTGGCGACGTGTTGCGCGACAACATCAAGCGTGGCACAGAGCTCGGTGCAACTGCTAAGGCTTACATCGACAAGGGTCAACTCCTTCCCGATGAGCTTATTATTGACATTCTCGCATCGGTTCTCGATGCTAACAAGGAGGCTGCTGCCCAGGGCGTAATCTTTGACGGTTTCCCCCGCACAATTCCTCAGGCCGAGGCTCTCGACGTAATGCTTAAGGAGCGTGGCACTGCAGTAAGCACTGTAGTGGGTCTCGAGGTTCCCGAGGACGAACTCGTGCGCCGCATCATCTTGCGTGGCCAGCAGACTGGTCGTGCCGACGATAATCTTGAAACAGTTAAGAACCGTCTCGAGGTTTACCACAACCAGACATCTCCCCTCAAGGCATACTACGAGGAGAAGGGGCTGTATCAGGCAATTCAGGGTACAGGTGCAGTAGAGGAAATCTTTGCATCAATCCAGAAGGCAGTTGACGCTGTAAAGTAATAGCCAGATTTTTCTAAAAAAGAAAATGCGGTTATCTGTTATTGAAGAAAATGGCTTGCTCTGCAAGCAAAATTAGATTACCCGACAGATAACAGACAAAATTAAGGGCGACCTCACACCGAGGCCGCCCTTGTTTTGTTATCTATCCCAGCGGAGATACGCTGGGAACAGTGGGGTGTTACTTGGCGCTTTCAAAGGGGAGAAGTCCCTGGCCTTCTTGCTTGATGATGACGGGCATCTCAAGGCGGGCATATTTCTCCTTGAGGGTGATGATATCCTCGTCGAGCAGGCGTATGCATCCCTCGCTGGCGCGGCCGGGAACGCTCTCGCGGTTGTTGGTGCTGCCATGGATGCCTATGCCCTTAAACGGAGTTTCGAGTCGCAAGAACCATGCTCCGTAGGCAAGAATGTCGCCGCGACCGTCGCCAAAGTCGTGACACCATGTTGACGCATCCTGTATCTGGATGATCTTGAATGGCTTGCCGGGTTCGCTCTCGGGGGTCTTCATGTCGCCGTCGCCTTGCTTCTGCCCCTTGTTCTTACTCAGGCACACCTTGAACTGCGCTACGGGCAGCGTGTCGCCGCTCACGGGAGCATACACGGTGAGGGTAAGGTCCTTTTTGCTTACCACAATGAAGGTGCTGTCGTTGCTGAACTTGCCAGTATAGATGGCTTTGGGCTGAGGCTCGGCAGGAGCTTCATTCTCGGCCTGCTTGTCACCACCACACGAAGCAGTGATGCCAATGCAGAGTAACAGTAAAATCCAATTTAATTTCTGTGTCATGTGATATATAAAATGTTATTATTCAAGATAGCAGAAGTCCTTAGAGATATAGCCTTCTTCGCCTTTGTACTCAACATAGTAGAAGTCTCCATCTTCGCCCAGATATTTGAGTTTAGCACCCTTGGGGGGATAAAGAGGATATCCATAACTGTTGGTAATGATGTCGTAGTCGGTTGACGGACCTCGACGTAAGCGCACGTGCTGTCCTTTTACTACAACCATGGTCTCGGTTTCAGTATATGCTTCTTCGGCATTCTCGGCAACGGCATCTTCGGCCATTGCATACTCGTCGGTAACATCGTCCATTGCCTTGGCTGCTTCTTTTTGAGCGAGTTCGATGGCGTCATTTGCTTTGTCTTGTATACTGTCTTCGAAAAGTTTTACCTTTATCTGAATATAGATGTATACAAAGAGTAGAGCTGCAATAATACATCCTGCAACAATCAGGTAAGTACGATCTTTGATTTCAAATGCTGCATCGCCATCATGATATTCACTTGACTCGTAAACGTGGTCGGGAACGTTTGGAATATCGGGGACAGGCTTATTGGCATTTATCTTGTTTTCGATATTATTCTCTTCCATATTGGTTTTGTTATTATACGGTTATTAATTAGTTAGGTTTAAAAGTGTACGAGATTAGTTCACTTTCTCCTTTTTAATATAAACGTATTGAGCAGGTTTCTTCAGATAGCTGAGAAGTTTCTTGAATGGCAAGAGTGAGAACTGAATTAAATCGCGAGTGAGTTGGAATAAAATAGGGATATAGTAAGCACAAATTAATGCTAAGACAAAAGCAATTACGCCTTGCTCAAGACTTCCTGAAAATCCGCCCATCATTTCACGATACTGTTCTTCCATCTCAAAGTAAGCATAAATGCGACCGCAGAATAAGAATATGCCAACGAGTATACCTACAGGATAAGCCATAAATGACAGGAAGTCAAAGATAAACTTTGTAAGGAATCTTTCAAAGAATACAAAGATGGGGAATGGAGAGTTAATCTTAGAGATGCGTAAAAAGTCATTGTTTTGCTGTTCTACCAGTCGTTTTGTAACCTTAACATAAAGGTCAAACGGAGAGATGAAAAACCAGTAAATGAAAACTTTGAAGCAGTGCTTAGCTGCAGCAATAAGGTCTTGTTTAAAATTTTCCATAATAATGTAGTTAAATGGTTTTAAAAGAAGAATTATAAATAGAGATTGTAATAATGTTGTTAGTGCACATTTATTATTTGTTACATATATTGCAAAGTTAATACAAAAA
>JAGHTV010000277.1 GCA_018065165.1 Candidatus Sodaliphilus fimicaballi
AACATGCAGCCACCGTACCTTGAGCGTTCACTCATGGTTCGCGCTATACTGCAGTGTGCCTTGCGATAATCGCATGGTAAATGTGATCGCTAACGCAAGCCATGTAACTACCGTTCCTTGAGCGCCGCTCAAGGTTAGCGCTATACAGCATTGTGCCTTGCGATAATCGCAAGGTAAACGTCATCGCTAGCGCAAGCCATGTAACTACTCTTCCTTGAGCGTTCTCTCAAGGTAAGCACTATACTGCAGTGTGCCTTGCGATAATCGCAAGGTAAACGTCATCGCTAACGCAAGCCATGTAACTACCGTTCCTTGGGCGTCCGCTCAAGGTTAGCACTATATAGCATTGTGCCTTGCGATAATCGCAAGGTAAACGTCATCGCTAGCGCAAGCCATGTAACTACCGTTCCTTGAGCGTTCACTCAAGCTATACGCGCTGGCACAACTGCATTGTGCCTTGCGAGATATCGCAAGGTAAACGTCATCGCTAACGCAAGCCATGTAACTACCGTTCCTTGAGCGTTCGCTCAAGGTAAGTACACTGCCGTATAGTGCCTTGCGATATCGCAAGGAGTTACCATTAGGAATCATCCCCCCTTTATAGGCATAAAAAAAGAGCCGCTGCACAGTAGTGCAGCGGCTCTGCTGTTATCATTAATCGATTGATTAGTCGATTTCTTCGTCAGCTTCGTAGCCACCCATCTCGCGGATAGCGTTCTTCAGCATAACATACTGTTGGAACAGGTGGTTTACGGGCACCTCGTCCTGAGTATAGTCGTGTTGTGGGCTCTTCAAGAAGAAGCTCAAGAAGCGTTGAGTACCCCAGCGGCCAGCACGGTGTGCGAGGTCGATAAGGAGACACAGGTCAAGGCAGAGGGGAGCAGCGAGGATAGAGTCGCGGCACAGGAAGTTGATCTTGATCTGCATGGGATAGCCCATCCAACCAAAGATATCGATGTTGTCCCAGCCTTCCTTGTTGTCGTTGCGGGGAGGATAGTAGTTGATACGTACCTTGTGGTAGTAGTCAGTGTAGAGGTCGGGCTGCTTTTCAGCAACGAGGATAGACTCGAGAGTAGAGAGCTTAGAAACCTCCTTAGTGCGGAAGTTAGCGGGCTCATCGAGCACGAGACCGTCGCGGTTACCGAGAATGTTGGTAGAGAACCAACCGTTCAAACCGAGCATAC
>JAGHTV010000271.1 GCA_018065165.1 Candidatus Sodaliphilus fimicaballi
CCTTTGAGAGGTAAACATCGCACAGGCGCACGTCGATTCCGGCATCAATCTTCTCACTGTTGGCCTTGAGCCAAGCAGTTTGTGCCTTGAGTACATCGTCGGCAGTCGACACGCCCTCCTTAAATGCAAGCTGTGCCATACGCAGGTTCTCGTCGGCTTTGGTCAGGTTCTTGCATGCAACACCATAGGTCTTGTATGCTTCCTGGTAGCGGAAGTTGGCCTGGCTAACCTGCAGCTGGATTTTCTCGCGAGCGTCTTCAAGCTCCACTTGCTTCATGCGAGCGTCGATGATGGCAGCTTTGTGCTTGCTCTGCGGGCCGCCCCAGTGCCAAATGGGTATCTTTGCCATCACGCCAATCGTGAATGCGAAGCCAAACTTGTTGGCAAATCCGTTGTAGCTGTTGGGGTTCATAGCGTGATAAGCACCCACGGCAGCTATAGTAGGCATCATCTCGCTGCGAGCCACATTGGCCTTCTCGTCAAATATCTTGGTAGCCAACTCCAGCGAGTGAATGTCGCTGCGCTGGGCATACACATTGTTCATGTTGATGTTGGTGGGGCGTAGTGTGGTCTCGGCCAGGGTCTCCTTGTCCTCGTCGGCGAGCTTGAACTGTGAGTCCACAGGCATGCCACAGGTTTGTGCCAGGAGCATGCGAGAGAGCACCAATCCGTTGTTGACGCGTGTGAGATCGACTTGAGCCTCATTGAGGGCTACATCTACTGTCAACTGGTTGGCACGAGTAGCAACGCCCTCCTTAACCAGAGCCTTAACATCGTTGTCGAGCGTCTCTACGAGCTTCACGTAGCTCTCGGCCAGGCGGTGCTTTGCCTTGAGCGATACAACCTGCCAGTAGGCAGCGTCAACGCTGTAAACCACGTCCTCTACCTTGCTGTTGCGCATAGAGCGTGCGAGGTCCTCGGCATAGCGTGTAATCTCGTTCATTGCCTTGATTTTGCCGCCCATGTATATGGGTTGTGTGACGGTAAAAGCACCAGCAAACACATTGTGTATGTTGTAGGTGAGGGCACTCTTGGGAAGCAGTGCTACCTGCGAGGGAATGGGATGACCGTCAACAATAATGGGCTCGCCAGTTATTGGATTTGTCACAAGATTATAGTCATAAGACTGTGTTGCCAGATTGAATGACTTGGTGGGAAGCATCTGGTCTTCGCTCACGAGTGCCAGGTTCTTCTGGTTGTAGGCATAAGAAGCCTCCAGGTCGATAGATGGTTTGTAGGCTGCTGCAGCCTCTTTCTTCTGGTAGCTGGCCTGCTCAATCTTGAGCGTAGCAATTTTTATTTCTTTGTTGTTGGCCAGTGCCATGTTGCGGCACGAGTCTAGGGTCATCACACCCTGTGCGTTTGCAGTTGCTGCTGTAGCAGCAAGTAATAAACCGATGATGTATTTACACATAGTCTAATTTTCAAATTATCGTGCAAATTTACACTTAATGTATATATTACGATAATCTATAAGTCAAAAAAACCACTAAATATTCAATTTAGGACAGTATTGTAAGGGGGGGATGGTATATTAATTAATGTGTGCGTATAGAAGCAGGTATGATTTAACGGTCTACAT
>JAGHTV010000497.1 GCA_018065165.1 Candidatus Sodaliphilus fimicaballi
CTGGAATCCCTTTGAGTGGTAAACGAGTGTATAGCCAGCAATACCGGTCTTAGGTTGGTACGCCTTAGAGAAACCACCATCAATCACCATCAATTTGCCATTGGCTTTAATTGGATTCTCTCCCTTAATTGTCTTCACGGGCACATGACCATTGATAATGTGGCGGAAATTGCCAGTAATGCCAAACTCCTCAAGTATAGCATCACAAACTTCTTCGTTGTCACGCAACTCGTAATAATGTCCTTTTTCCTCTTTATGGGTAGATTTGTCGTCGATAAAATAACGCTCAAATGTAGCCATCTTTTTCTTGTCAAAGACAGGAGAATCTTTACCACACCATAAATACCACACATAATCTAAAGCAAATGAGTGTGTATCATCATTAGGATTGCCAAAATAAGCTTCTCTAACAACAGAACCCACCTTGTCAAATAGTGCTTTGCCTCTGAATTTCTCACCAAGTATTGTCACATCCTTGAACGATCCATCAGCATTAAGTGGCAACGATGCGTGGAATAGCAAGTTGCCGTTGATTACAGTATAGATGCATCCATTTCTAAACAAGCATTTCATGTGCTTACGCAACTTCTCTGAGCCAGTAAATGAAGCGTTAAGTTTATCTACAACATTTTGCTCGGCAGGAGTGAGTGCATAGGGATCGTTCCAGTCAATGGTTGGGAAATATGTATCATTTATAGGATACTCAACTCCATCAATTACAACAACGCCTTTTTCTGGATCAATCTTATCAAGCAACAAGCGGTCATTCATTTCAAACTCAGGGCGTTTCTTGATTGTTGCAGCCTCTAGTTTTAGCTGAATAATTGTTATGGCCTTGTGCATGCGAGTAACAAGCATCGAGGTTGACTTGCTTTCTTCTACTGTATATTCATCCTTAGGAACAAACGATTCACACGGGTCATCCTTGTACGCCTCTAATGCTAATGTAGCTAGAGGCAACAAGTTAATACCATAGCCATCCTCAATCACACTTTGGTTGCCATATCGTAAAGCAATGCGTATCGCATTGGCTATGCAGCAGTTATTTCCCGCCGAAGCACCAATCCACAGTATATCATGGTTACCCCACTGGAAGTCAAAATTATGATATGAACACAGGATGTCCATAATCTTATGCGGGAATGGACCACGATCATACACATCACCCAAGATGTGTAACAAGTCAATGGTAAGTTGTTGAATCAAGTTACACATAGCCACAATGAAGGCATCACTACTGCCTGTAGAGATTATAGTGCGAACAACAACATCCACATAGGCCTGTTTGTTGGGTGCCATTGCACTCTCGTGAAGCAGCTCCTGAATAATGTAAGAAAAGTCGGCCGGCAATGCCTTGTTAACCTTGGAACGAGTATACTTGGATGACACATTACGACATACCTTGACCAGACGATTAATGGTAACAAAATACCAGTCGTCAAGTATTTCAGTATCAGTAAATACATCCTTAACAAGTTCAAGTTTTTCTTGAGGATAATATATAAGTGTACACAACTCCTTTTGCTCACGCAAACTAAGCGTCTCGCCGAAGATTTCTTTGACCTTGCGTTTGATTGTTCCCGAAGCGTTACGCAACACGTGCTGGAATGCCTCATACTCGCCATGCAAGTCTGCCAGGAAATGTTCAGTTCCTTTGGGCAAATTAAGAATTGCCTCCAAGTTGATTATCTCTGTACTTGCAGTTGCCATATTTGGGAAGCTGCGAGATAACAACTTTATATATTTAATGTCACTTGACTTATGATTAATTTCGCTGTTCAAATTCATTTATTTCTTCCTATAAATATTATACAAAATTACTATTTTACCCGTGAATAAACAAGTTATTTTACAAAATACTACTATATGAATGTGCAACGGCAGGTATTTATAGAGTCGATTACTAGTTAAAAAATCTTTTCTAACATTGTCAAATGAAATGTTTGTTGTAACTTCGCAGAATAATTCAGAACACATATATAT
>JAGHTV010000385.1 GCA_018065165.1 Candidatus Sodaliphilus fimicaballi
GTAGCAACTGTACCACGACCAGTGATTGAGAATACGTCCTCGATAGGCATCAAGAATGGCTTGTCGATATCACGGGGAGGAAGGGGAATCCACTCGTCAACAGCAGCCATGAGCTCTTTGATCTTCTCAACCCACTGGGGATCCTCGTTAAGACCACCAAGAGCTGAACCCTTGATAACGGGAGTGTTGTCACCGTCAAATTCGTACTCAGAGAGGAGTTCGCGAACGTCCATCTCAACGAGCTCGATCATCTCCTCATCAACATCGGGAGAGTCACACTTGTTCAGGAAGATAACCAGACGGGGAACGTTTACCTGACGAGCGAGCAGGATGTGCTCACGAGTCTGGGGCATAACGCCGTCAGTTGCAGCAACTACTACGATAGCACCGTCCATCTGAGCAGCACCAGTTACCATGTTCTTTACATAGTCGGCGTGGCCCGGGCAGTCAACGTGTGCATAGTGACGGTTCTCGGTTTCGTACTCAACGTGTGCAGTGTTGATAGTGATACCGCGCTCTTTCTCCTCGGGAGCGTTGTCGATTGAGTCGAATGAACGAACCTCAGCACCTGTGATCTTTGCCAATACAGTAGTAATAGCAGCAGTCAGGGTAGTTTTACCGTGGTCAACGTGACCGATCGTACCGATGTTTACATGCGGTTTTGATCTTTCGAATTTCTCTTTTGCCATAACTTAGTTTTATTTTTTTTGATTAAATGATTAACTTTCTTGTCTTAGTTACATATTACTCTTCGCCCCTTTTGGTGCACTCTTGCACCGTGAAGTGGCGAAGTTTTATATGTCTTGAGCTGATGGCGGGATTTGAACCCGCGACCTCTTCCGTACCAAGGAAGTGCTCTACCCCTGAGCTACAGCAGCATTGTTCTTCCTTAGAGCGATAGACGAGGCTCAAACTCGCGACCCTCAGCTTGGAAGGCTGATGCTCTATCAACTGAGCTACTATCGCAATTGTGTGGGTAGAGATGGATTCGAACCACCGAAGTCGAGAGACAGCAGATTTACAGTCTGCCCCATTTGGCCACTCTGGAATCTACCCAAGCCGTTTTTGAGCCTCCAGTCGGATTCGGACCAACGACCCCGAGATTACAAATCACGTGCTCTGGCCAACTGAGCTAAGGAGGCGTCAAATAGCTGCGAAACTTTATTCGTGTCGCTATTGCGGGTGCAAAGTTACGCATATTTTTTGATTCACCAAACATTTGCGACTCTTTTTTTTAAAAATATTTTGTCTAATGTCGCTTTGCTGATGACAATATGTGTTATTGTGCTTTGCTCCGCTGCGATAGCATTTGTCGATGAACGTGTCAGCCGCTATTGAGGGTGAAACGCTCATCTGGCCGTGCAAGCGGCCAGATGGCGTAAGGGTGTTTCTTATTTGTCTTTCTTTGTTTTCTCAAGCTGACGCTTCAAGGCGTCTACACACTGGTCGATTGCCTCCTCAAATGTGTCGGCAACCTTCGATGCAAACAGGTCGTCGTGCTGGGGAACGATGAGTTTCACCGATGCTTCCTTGTTCATCGCTGTCTCAGGTTTAACTACCTTGAGGTTTACTTCAACTGTGTTGATTTCCTCGTTGTGCTTGCTCAATTTCTCAACTTTCTTGTTGATGAATTGTTCCAACTTCTCGGTTGCGTCAAAGTGGATTGATTTGATAGTTACTTCCATATTATTCTCCTTTCTTTATTGCCCGTGGGTGGGCTTGTTTATAATTGTCTTTCAGCTCGCTGAAAGTGATGTGCGTGTATATCTGCGTCGTTGCCAGCGACTCGTGTCCCAGTATCTCCTTCACGCTCTCGAGGCCTGCGCCCGAGTTGAGCATCACACTGGCAAATGTGTGCCTGAGCACATGAGGGCTCATCTTGCTCGTGCCGCCCACACTCTTGAGGGCCTCGTGCACGATGTTGTATACGAGCGACGGATACAACTTGCCGCCTCCTGGCCGAGTGAAGAATTCATCGTCGGCCACGCCCTGCTCACTGCGTAGTGCCCGGTAGCGTTCGATCCACTGCCTGAGCTCGTGGCCAAATGGTATCACACGGTCCTTGTCGCGCTTGCCGTGTACCCTGAGCTCGCCCTTGCTGGTGTCGATGCAAGCGTCCTTTAGACTTATGAGCTCGGCACGGCGCATTCCTGTCTCATACAGCATCATCAGCAGCAGGTGGTTGCGCACTGCGGCGAAGTCGGTCATGTCCACCTCGGCGTCGAGCAGGGTGTTCATGCTTGCCTCACGCACGTGGCTGGGGAGTGGTTTGGGTATGCGTGCCAGCTCCACATCGGCCGCGGGATTCTCGGTTACGATGGCCCGCTTCATCAGGTAGCGGTACAGTGCTCTCACGCTTTGCACCTTGCGACGCAGTGTGCGTGCACAGTCGCCACGGTCGGCTCGCGTCACCATCCAGGCTCGTATGTCGCCTGCTGTCACGCTGCACACGTCCAGCTCCTCCTTGCCCCCTGTTAGGGCATCGCTCCACTGCTTCAGGTCGTTACGATAGGCAGCGACTGTGAGTGGCGAGTAGTTGAGCTCATGGCTCAAGTACTGCAAGAACTGCTCTATGTGGGTGTGCATAGCCATGATGAAACTTGTATATGATGCAATCTTGCTTGTATCGATAGCGAATTTACGCATTTTTCTTTCACCCGCCAAATGTTTTCATGTTTTTTCACAAAAACGGCGTCTTTTATACCTTATATTATATATGCGCGTTGTCATGCGGGAAAAAAATTAGTGTCCAGTAAAAAAAGAAAATATTTTATTATGTTTTTATTGCTTCGCATAGAACCGTGCTCAAGGGAGTGAGCTGGCGGCTATAGTTGTCGACACGAGGCATGCTATGGTAATCTCAGACTTGCCCATAGGGCAATACACATATCGGCTTGCCGCTATGTTGATAACCCCCACCGCCGAGCGTAGCGGCGGTGGGGGTATAGAAGATATGGCGAAGCCATACCGCTCTCCCCGTAGGGG
>JAGHTV010000088.1 GCA_018065165.1 Candidatus Sodaliphilus fimicaballi
GGTATATTTCTAAGTAAGTTGCAGACTTGTAAATAGCTGTGCATTAAATATATTAAAAGAAACGCATTGTGTATATATGGTATATTTTTAGGCATTGCTATTATAATGTGGTAATTTTGCATCGGCAGCGGTTAACATGGCTGCTACTTACAACGACCTTATCAACTAATTAAATTGAAAATGAAAAGAATCATAAGCATAATCGCTGGTTGCGCCCTCGGCATCTTCTCGATGCCAATGAGTGCTCAGACCCCCGTTGACCTTGCAGTGCGCATGGACGACATGGGTGCCTTCCACTCAATCAACGAGGCAGTAATCAAGTGCTACAACTTTGGCATCGCCCAGAGTGTAGAAGTCATGCCCGTGGGCCAGTGGTTCCCCGAGGCTGTAAAGATGCTTCAAGACGATCCCGGACTCGACGTGGGCATCCACCTTACATTTACCAGCGAGTGGGAGAACGCCAAGTGGCGTCCGCTCACCGTGTGTCCCAGTCTGGTCGACAAGGACGGATACTTCCGTGCAATGATTACCAAGAACCCCAACTATCCCGGCCAGTCAATTGAGGAAAATCCTTATGACATCAAGGAGGTAGAACGTGAGTTCCGTGCTCAAATCGAGACCGTACTCCGTTACATCCCTTGGGCTTCACACCTCTCGGGCCACATGGGTTCTACAATCTATAACAAGGAACTCAACGATCTGGCTCAGCGCCTGGCCGACGAGTATGGCCTCACATCGCTCGACAAGACTACTGCTCAAGAGCGCGGTTACCGCTTTGCAAGCTACGAGGGTCCTCACAAGACCTTTGCTCAAAAAGAGGCAAGCTTCATCAAGATGCTCAAGAATCTCACACTCAAGAATAAGCCCGGCATGCGTGCAATGTTCCTGGATCATCCTTGCCTCGACAACGATGAGATGAGAACAATCTTCCACATTGGTTACGAAGACGTACTTGCCGATCGCGTGGGCGTTACAGAGCTCTTTACAAGCGAGAAGGTGAAGCAAACAATCAAGGAACTCAACATTAACCTTATTCCCGTGAGCGCCCTTACTAAGAGCCTGCCTCGCGTTAAGAATAAGGAGATGGCAGCTACAATCAACAACTATCTTGCTAAGGCAGCTGAGGCTGGCCTCGACGTACACTCAATCATGGTACTGCAACACGGCAAGGTTGTGGGCGAGAAATGGCTCGGTGCCGGTTTCCCCTGTCAGGAGCACATCATGAACTCGGCAAGCAAAACATTTACAAGCACTGCTGTAGGCTTTGCTGTAACCGAGGGCAAACTCAAACTCACTGACAAGGTAATCTCGTTCTTCCCCGATAAGTTGCCCGCTAAGGTTAGTGATAATCTCAAGCAGATGACAGTGCGCGACCTTCTCACCATGACTTGCGGTCAGGAGCGTGCTAACACTACCGCACAGCGCACCTACGACCAAGACTGGGTTGAGGAATTCCTCAAGGAGCCTGTGCCTTACAAGCCAGGTACACACTATGCTTACAACGGTCTGGGCACTTATATGCTCTCGGCAATAGTGACCAAGGTTACCGGCGAGAAGATTTTTGACTATCTGCAGCCTCGTCTGTTCCGCCCGCTGGGTATTGTAGGTGCTACATGGCTCGAGAGCCCTCAAGGCATCAATACCGG
>JAGHTV010000144.1 GCA_018065165.1 Candidatus Sodaliphilus fimicaballi
GCGGTATCGTTCGTCTTAATACCGAGGTCTATGGTGGTCCTATTCTTTATACATGGTTTGACCGTCCTTTGTCTATTGCGGGTCGTGTGATTGTCAAGGGAGATAATGCTTTGAAGCCTGTTTCAAGAACAGTAAAATTTGACCGTCCCCTACTCTGCATTTCTCATCTTGCAATTCATTTTAACCGTTCAGTAAATGAAGGTAACCGATTGTCAAAACAAAAGGATATGCTTCCCATTATCGCTAAGTTTACCGAGAAGTTGGAAAGCAATAATTTGTTGCTCAATATGGTAGCCGAAGAGCTTAAAGTAAAAGTTGAAGACATCATCGACTTTGATCTCATGCTCTATGATACTGAGAAAGCATGTTTGTTTGGTGTGAATAATGAATTTATTTCATGTGGACGCCTTGACGATTTAAGTATGGTGCATGCTGCAATTACTGCTATTACCGAATCAACTGGTGAAGATGCTACATGTATAGCTGCCATCTTTGACAATGAGGAGTCTGGCAGTGGAACAAAGCAAGGTGCAGGTTCACCTGTACTTGCTAATGTTTTACATCGCATTATTGAAGCGCAAGGTGGTAATTATGACGACTTGTCGCGTGCGGTGGCTCAATCATTTATGATATCGGCCGACAATGCCCATGCATTCCATCCTAATTATGGAGATAAATATGATCCCACAAATCATCCTCATATGGGTGATGGACCATGTATCAAGATAAATGCTAACTGCAAGTATATGAGTGACGCTCACTCTGCAGCAATATTCAAGAGTCTTTGCATTGAGGCAGGTTCTCCCTACCAATATTTTGTAAATCACAGTGATGTAGCAGGTGGCTCAACATTGGGAAATATTCTAACATCTCAAATGGACATTGAAGGTGTTGATGTAGGCAACCCATTGCTGGCAATGCATTCTGTCCGTGAGACGGCTTCGGTTCAAGACCACTTAAATATGACCAAAGTGATGACTCATTTCTTTAATAAGTAATATAAACACTAAAAACATTATAAAAATGGCTGACGAATTATTAATTAAGCAAGTAACCGAGAAAGCGCAAATTTGGCTTTCTGAAGGTTATGACAATGAAACTCAAGCTGCTGTAAAGGCAATGATTGAAGCTGAAGACAAAACTGACCTTATTGAGTCTTTCTACAAAGACCTCGAGTTTGGTACAGGTGGTCTGCGTGGTATTATGGGTGCTGGTAGCAACCGTATGAACATCTATACTGTAGGTTCAGCAACTCAAGGTCTTGCTAATTATCTCAAAGAGGCATTTAAGGACCTTGAGCAAATCAAAGTTGTTGTTGGTCACGATGTGCGCAACAACAGTCGTCTTTTTGCCGAAACTGTTGCTAATGTATTCTCGGCAAATGGTATTAAAGTATATCTCTTTGAAGATTGCCGCCCTACTCCCGAGGTTTCTTACGCTATTCGCAAACTTGGTTGCCAAAGTGGTGTAAACATTACAGCATCTCACAATCCTAAAGAGTATAATGGTTACAAGGCATACTGGGATGATGGCGCACAAGTAGTTTCTCCTCACGATGTTAATATTATTGACTATGTTAACCGCATAAAGGATGTAAAGGAAATCAAGTTTGACGGCAACCCCGAACTTATCGAGATCATTGGCGAGAACATCGATAGCCAGTACATTGAGGAGATTGCAGCCCTCTCACTTAGCCCCGAGGTTAACAAGCGTCAACACGATCTTAAGATTGTTTACACCCCTATTCACGGTGTGGGCCGTTATATTATTCCTCGCTCAATCGAACGCTGGGGATTTGATAATATCATCCATGTACCAGAGCAAGATGTTATGAGTGGCGACTTCCCAACTGTTGATTCTCCCAATCCTGAGAATGCAAGTGCAATGGCTCTCGCTATTAAGAAGGCCGAAGAAGTTCAAGCCGATCTCGTACTTGCAAGTGATCCCGACGCTGACCGCATTGGTCTCGTTATCAAAAACACTAAGGGTGAATATGCACTTGTAAATGGTAATCAAATCCAAATCATCTTCCTCTACTACCTCATGGCTCGTAATGCTGAATTGGGTATGCTTAAGGGTGATGAGTATATTGTGAAGACAATCGTAACATCAGAGACTATTCGCAAGATTGCCGAGAAGCAAAAC
Source organism: Candidatus Sodaliphilus fimicaballi (assembly GCA_018065165.1). GTDB lineage: Bacteria > Bacteroidota > Bacteroidia > Bacteroidales > Muribaculaceae > Sodaliphilus > Sodaliphilus fimicaballi. The sequence goes on from JAGHTV010000144.1 coordinate 2,146, forward strand.
ATTAAGATGTTTGATGTATTTACTGGCTTTAAGTGGATTGCAACTGTAATGCGTGAGATGGAAGGTAAGGGTCGCTACCTGGGTGGTGGTGAGGAAAGCTATGGCTTCCTGCCTCAAACGTTCGTTCGCGATAAGGACTCTGTATCTTCAATTCCTTTGATGTGTGAAATTGCTGCATGGGCCAAGGATAAGGGTATGACAATGAATGATATGCTTATCGACATCTACAAGACCTATGGTTACTCTAAGGAACTTGGTATTTCGGTAGTTCGCAAGGGTAAGAGTGGAGCCGAGGAAATTGTTGCAATGATGAAGAACTTCCGCGAGAATCCTTTGAAGGAGATTGCTGGTTCACCTGTTGTTACAATCAAGGACTTCCAATCTCTTGAGCAAAAGAATGTTGTTGCAGGTACTGTTGAAAAGCTTGATATGCCCACAACAAGTAATGTACTTCAATATTTCACCGAAGATGGCACCAAAGTTTCTATCCGTCCTAGCGGTACCGAACCCAAGATTAAGTTCTATATCGAGGTTCACGACACTCTCGACTGTGCCGAGAATTACGATGCTAAGAACGAATGGGCACAAGAGAAACTCAACAAGATTGCTAAGGATCTTGGTTGTGCTTAATTAATTGATTAATAACTTATATAGAATAAATAATGGCAGAAACATTAAAACAATACTTAAACGACAGCAAGGCTGCTCGTTGGACAGCGCTAATTCTTATTGCGCTCATGATGTTCTTTGGATATATGTTTGTAGAGGTGTTATCACCACTGCAGAGTCTTGTAGAGCATGATCGTGGTTGGTCACCTAGTGTATTTGGCACATATGCTAGTGCCGAGTATATCCTTAATGTGTGTGGTTTCCTTATTCTTGCAGGTATCATCCTTGACAAGTCAGGCATCCGTTTCACTGGTACATTGTCAGCATCAATGATGTTCTTGGGTGGCGTTCTCAAGTACATTGGTATTAGCGACTGGTTCCAAGAGACTGACTTCAATTTGTGGCTTGGCAGCTGGTGGACAGCAA
>JAGHTV010000097.1 GCA_018065165.1 Candidatus Sodaliphilus fimicaballi
GAGCCTTGGCAGTCTCGGCTGCAAGAGCATCGGTCTCATTGAAAAGTATCTGTCCCTTTCCATCGTGAGAAAACGGAGCTATGACAGGTATAATATCACTATCGACAAGGATTGACAGAGTGATGGTATTCACTTGCTTGACCACGCCTGTAAAGCCATAGGGGCTGGTTGTGTATTTATTGCTAGTGTACAGGTTAAGGTCGGCACCTGTAAGTCCTACAGCATTGTACTTGCGAGCCTGGAGCATTGCCACCAGTTGCTTGTTGATAAGACCTGCATAGGCCATGGTGTAAACACGCAGTGCATTCTCGTCCATTACAGGGCGACTGTTAACATCGGCTATGTTTACGCCCAACTGCGCAGCTATAGTCTTGCCAAAGCCTGCTGCACTATGTATGATTATCTTCTTGCCCTCAATCTTAGCCAGCTGGCGTATGAAAGTCTTCAACAGCTCGGGATTTTCAAGAATCTTTCCCGAAACCTTGATTATTGTGAGTTTACTCTTCATCTATAATTCCCTAACCTTAAAATTGCAATATACCTATTGATATGAGTTAGTCACCATTATCCATAAGGAATGCCTTGATGAATGCATCGATGTCGCCATCCATCACGCCACCCACATCGCTAGTCTGGTGACCAGTGCGGTGGTCCTTAACGCGGCGGTCGTCAAATACATAACTGCGTATCTTGCTACCCCACTCGATTTTATTCTTTCCAGCCTCAACCTTGGCTTGCTCTTCGCGACGGTGTTGCAACTCCTTGTTGTAGAGAATTGACTTAAGGTTACGCAGAGCGTTCTCACGGTTCTTGGGTTGGTCGCGAGTCTCGGTATTCTCAACCAAGATTTCCTCTTCCTCGCCAGTATATGGATCCTTGTACTGGTAACGCGCACGAACACCAGACTCAACCTTGTTGACATTCTGGCCACCGGCACCACCACTACGGAATGTATCCCAAGACAGGCGAGCAGGCTCGATTACGATCTCGATAGTGTCGTCGATAAGCGGAGTGACAAACACTGATGCAAACGAGGTCATACGCTTACCCTGTGCATTATAGGGTGACACACGCACCAAGCGGTGCACACCAT